>CAYNKN010000011.1:0-20077 GCA_964397805.1 uncultured Chryseolinea sp.
TGTCAGGGTTGTAGCTTTAAGCTGCATACGCTTTATATACCAACGTTGGTGGCAATTGCATTCGGACAGATGATAACTAATACTAAGGAGTTTCTATTTGAGTTTTTAAACAACGAAGTAGCACTTGCTGACTTTGAACAATGGATTTATAAAGACAATGAACTGGAGACTTCACAGCCGACACTTTATCAAGACTTAATTCTATTCGACTTCAGGGACAAAGACGCAAAACATGGAATTAAAGGCAAGTTAAGACCATATATAGACAAGAAAGAATTTAATATCTGGCGGACAAAACGACTACTCAACAAAATCATTGACGACAAAATTGACATAGTACTTGGGACGAGGAAATTAAGGGAGCTTTATTTCGACACCGGAGAGAATTTCATCCCACCGACATTAGGGATTGGGTATGAAAGTGAGTTGGACGACTTACCGACACCTGACGAATATTATATGTGGAGTGAAAAGGAATTAAAGGAAAGAATAAGGAAGGTCGACAGTTACAGAGAGCAAATTAAAAGAGACGCCAAGGAGTTTTTAGCTACGTTAAAGAGTTGAGTAGAATGCAACAGCCACCAACACAGTGTTTATTCCAAACGGAGTTGATTTAAAATTTTAAGTAGTAATTTACCATCTTATCTTCTCATCGGGGTAATTGCGAAGCATCTACTCTGGTGACATAAACACGCTCATTGCAGAGACTCAGTCATGTTGAAAGTAATTATAAAACTATGAATAAATCTATCTTCATAATTTTAGCAAGGAAGGCACAAAAAAGAATTTTTGCTTTCGGTCTGAATGTAATTGGATTAAGCTTCGGTATTTGTTCGGTATTATTTATTTTGATTTATTCTATTGATGAATTATCATACGATAAACATACTCCGAATCATGAAAGAATCTATCGCGTAACTACTGAATACCAAACTAATTCTGGAATTGATTTAGCAATGGCTGAATCTTTTTTGGGAATTTCTCCAGTGCTAAAAAATGAGTTTGCTGAAGTTGAAGAGTCTGTCCGAGTTCTTCCTTACAAGGGCGATATTACTATTCAATTTAAATCAGGAAACACCAAAGCATTTAAAGCTGAAAATACTTATAAAGTTGATAAAGAATTTTTCAACGTTTTTAAGCATTCATTTATAGTCGGTAACGAAGGGGATTTTTCAAAGCCCAATTCAATTATCATCACTGAATCATTAGCAAAGAAATTGTTTGACGACAGATCACCCCTAAATAGAGCGGTTCTTATTGATGATCAAATGTATGGAGTGGTTGGCGTAATTAATGACCTTCCTAAAAATTCAGATTTTTTTTATGAAGCTTTACTATCGCATGACTTTTCATTTTATGACGATGATTGGGGAAACCCTGTAGGATATACCTATGTTCTTTTAAACAACTCAGAAAACTCTAAAGAGCTTGAATCTAAAATAAATTTCATTGCTAGAGAAAAAGCACTTTCCTTTTTTGTAAAGGAATATGATATGAAATCCACTATCAAACTTTCATTACAGCCTTTAAGTACTATTCATTTTTCAGAGCAATTGAGTGGTGACAGCATCAAGGGAAATCCCACCTATTTAAAGGTGCTAATAATGCTTGGGGTGTTAATTTTTTTAATAGTAATATTTAATCATTCTAATTTTTCGACTTCTATTTATGCGGAGCGAATCCATGAACTAAGTATCAGAAAATTAATGGGAATAAGTAAATATGGATTAATTAAACAATTTGTCTTTGAATCATTCGTAGTAGCATTAATAGTCCTGATCTCTTCACTAGCATTGTGTGCGATTTTATTACCTTCTGTTAATGAAATGACAGGCAAAACTTTATCACTATCCATGCTCACCGAGAGTACATCATTCATTATTTTATGCTTAATATTTCTACTTATTGTTGTATCCGGAAGTTTTTATCCAATTTTCTATTCATTCCGAAACACTACGCTAAAGGGATTAAAAGGTTTTTCTAGTTTGGGTAATAATAGACTTAGAAAGATTCTCACCATTGGCCAGCTTACGTTTACAGCCGGACTAGTTTTCTTCACACTAACAGTCCACAACCAAGTAAGCTTTTTACAGAATAAAGATTTTGGATTCCGTTCAAATAATGTCATTATGGTGTCTTTACCAAATGAGGGTTCAACGGAAACTAGTTTAAAAATCTTTACTAATAATTTGTTAAGAGATAATTCCACAAGCGAGTTTTCTGTAATCAATGAATTGTCTTACCCTGGAAGTGAACGATTAGGATATCAACTAGGATGGATTTTCAATAATGAAAACAGAGTTGAAGCAAATTTCAACGTATACGAAGTTGATAGCCTTTTTACAAAACTACTTCGAATAAATTTTTTAGCTGGTACGAGTTTTAACACCCAACCAAGTGAATCGTTTAAACAAGCAATCGTGAATTTTGCATTTGTGAAAATGGCCGGCTTTAATAATCCTAAAAGTATTATTGGCGAAACTATTTATGCATTTGACGAGAAGCTAAGAATAATTGGAGTTGTATCTGATTTCAACTATCAAGGTTTTCAACAATCTGTTAAGCCCCTTGTCATGCTTCCACTTAGTATGTCAAGCTTTGATAATAAAAAGTTATTGATTAGACTAAATAGTTCCAACGATTTAGCTAACATTGAAAAGGCTTATGCAGGACTATCAACAATGGATGCTTTAGACTATACATTTTTAGACGATAGCGTTAAGGAGATGTTTGAACAGGAGACAACCACTGGAGAGATTACTCAGGTATTCAGCTTACTAGCAATTATTCTTGCGACTATAGGTTTATACTCTCTTTCTAATCTAATATTACTACAACGAACGAAAGAAATCGGTGTAAGAAAAATACTTGGCATTAGTCAGCGTTCATTGGCAATTTTATTATCTAAAGAGTTCTTCGTGCTGTTTGTAATTAGCTTCGCAGTTGCAATTCCTTTCGCATGGAGTAGAAGTGAGCATTGGCTTGCTGACTACGCGTTTCGTGCAGAATTAAGAGCGTCAACGATTGGACTATCTGCTTTTATTATATTGACTATTTTAGTGTCAGGGATAGTTATTAATATAGTACGTAGTGCTCTAATTAATCCTGTAGATTTATTAAAAAACGAATAGCAGTTAGTCTAATTGTAAATAGTAAAAGAAGTGTGCGAAGAGAATCTTAATCTTTTCAACTAATTGAAAAATTGCTTCATTGTATTTTTTTTGCTTACGAAGAATTCTTGCTTCGGCTAAGAGAAGTTGATGCCGATCAGGGAGAGTGGCATGAGTAAAACTTGTTTTTAGTGCATGCTGAATAGTTGGAGTGGCAGAATCGAATTGCTCCTGTGCTTCATAGAGTCTTATTAAGTTTTCTGCTGCGGCACTCCTCAAATGTTGAAGAGATTTAGCCATGCCTTGGCTAAACGTATTCGTTGGGAAGATCGTGACGGAAAAGCGATGTCAATTACTACACGTGTAGATGGTGTAAAGCAATTGTGGTTACAAGATCCCGATGGTTATTGGATAGAGATTAATGATGCAAAATAGGGTAGTGCCTTTTCGGTAGTTGGATGAGGTCTCATAAAAAAAGCCCAACAGTTGTTGTCGGGCTTTTTTGTAGTAGTAATAGCGAGTAGCTACTACTTCACATGTTTGTTTATGATTTTCGCTAAGTCAAACATAGACACTTGACTTTTTCCATCAAAAACAATTTTGAGTTTAGCGTCACCATTAATCATTCTTTTGTTTTTTGGATCTTGAAGGTTATTCTTCTTAATGTAGACCCAGATTTTTTTAATGATCTCAGTTCTTGGTGACGGTTTGTTACCAATTACTTCGGCTAATGCCGCGCTTGGAGTAAGTGCAGCCATGAAAGCCGCGTTCGGTTTTCTAGCACTTTTCTTTTTAGTAGGTGCCTTCTTAGCAGCCTTTTTAACTACCTTCTTGGCTGCTTTTTTAACAACTTTTTTTGGAGCTTTTTTAGCTGCCTTTTTCACCGTTTTTTTGGCTACTTTTTTTGGAGCTTTCTTAGCTGCCTTTTTCGCTTTTTTTGCCATAGCGTTTTTAATTAAGATTAGTAAATAGTTGCAATTATTAAAGGCGAATATAATACTATTCTTAGCTTATTGATGCACAAATTTTTTTTGGCAAAACCCGTACTACCGCATTACTTACCTTCGGCTTTGCGCTGCTTTCTAAAATATCTTCGGAACAGGAAGTTGTGCTGTAAGGCTTCCATATTTTCATCTAACTTTTCAGAGGCTGACTCCGTATTTTCGAGTGTACCTCTAAGCTTTTGGGCAAAGGCCGTATCGGTTAGTAAAACGCCTACAGCATTGTTGCTGTCATTTATTTTGGCAACAACTTCTTGGAGATCGCTTGCCATCTGCTTGGTTTCGGCACTTACCTGAGCAATGTTATTCAGCGCATTTTCAAAGGTGTTCGCGTATGTGGTGTCGGTTATTAGTTTAGTTACTAACCCGTCTCCATCATTTATTTTATGGAGGGTACTATTCAATTCACGGGTAGCATTTTGGGTATTGCTGGAGGCCGATTTAAATGAGGCAATGGCCTGACGCAAATCGCTAGAGATAGGTCCTTCGTTTAAAAGCTCGCCCAGTAAGCCTTCACCATTTTTTATCTTCGCACTAATGAGCTTTAGGTCATCGGTTATCGATTTGGTATTGGTACCAACCTCTTTGGCGATATTTATAAGTTCTTGTGTATCGGTTGGCGACAGCGAGTTAATGGTATCACCATTTTCAATGATCCGATTGTCATTTCCTGGCCGGATAATTACAATTTTGTTTCCCACTAGTCCATCGGAACCAATAAAGGCAGTAGCGTTCTTTTTGATAAATTCATTTTGCTTATCCTTAAGCATTAAGGTAACAACTACCCGACCCTCCGCTACGATTTGTACTTTACGTATGGTACCAACCTTAACTCCAGAGAGCCAGAGCTGATTAATGAGCGAATGCGTTTAGAAGCAGCGCTTCGAAATCAAAAGGCTTTTTTTAAAGCTGAGATTAGTGAGATCAAAACGAAGATAGAACCTATCAGGAAGATAATTTCGTTTTTGGGTGTTTTTACTAGCAATACAGGCAATGGTTCATCGCTGGCTAAAACAGGGGTATCAATGGGAATTGATTTGCTATTGCGCGATAAGTTATTGAGGCGCTTTGGTTGGCTACCGCGAGCCGTATTGCCATTGATGGCAAAGGGTGTAGCTAATGTATTGATGAAGATTAGACCTGCACCCAAGTAATTCTTACGCGTGTTTTGGTAAAAATATTTCGGCCATCATACAACGGGCACTGCCACCGCCATTTCTTTCGATTGTATCTAAACTTGAATGCAGAATGGTATTATAGTTTGTAAGTGTGGAAATTTGCTCAGGCGTTAATGAGTTATATGCTTGCGATGACATGATAAGAAATTTTTCACCTGCCTTATTTTCTACCTGAAGCATGTTGCCAGCGAAGTGATTCATTTGATCAACAGAAATCTCTATAATTTCTTTCCCGCTTTTTTTAATTATCGATACGGTCTTTTCGCGTTCGGTGAGTGACGTTATAGAATCCAGACAAATTACTACATATCGATCGGCTACGCACATCATAACATTGGTGTGGTATATAGGGAAAGCATTCGAATCTATAGCCAAAAATGTGTGTGCTGTAAAACCAAGCTTTTCACAAAAATCATTCAGTACATCAATGTCTGTTCGCTGCGAAATACAGGCATACGCAATTTTACGCTCCCGATCGAGCACCATGCTGCCAGTACCTTCTAAAAAAATAGTATCGTTTTCGTAATACGTTAAATCAACCTCTTCACGAATAATAAAGTGTTTTTTTAGTTCATCAATAACATGGGGCTTTCGCTCCAGGCGTCTGTTACTGGCAAACATCGGATAAAGTACAATGCGTCCGTCAGCATGAAAAGATATCCAGTTGTTTGGAAAGATTGAATCGGGTGTGTGTGGTGTAGGGGTATCGTTAATAACCGTTACATCAATATCGTGCTTACGCAGAACTGTAACAAAATTATCAAACTCAGCTAGTGCCAGCGCTTGTGCATTGGCATCGTGTGTAGATTGAAAAGCATTATTGGTAGCAGTTTCTGCATTAAAGGTAAACTGTACCGGGCGAATCATTAACAGATGAGAAGTAGTTTGCATAAATGCTAGCAGTGCAATAATGTATTAAAGATTTATTTCGTCACGCTGTAAGGGCATACTCATACAATGAAATCCTCCGCGTGCACGCGATAGTTCTGCGGATGGCATCAGAATGAGAGTATCGTTAAGATCGCTTACAGCTATTCTTTTTGATTCTAATTCTTCGAGCAGTTCATGCACATGCAATACTTGAAATCCTTGCGCAACAAAAGCTTCCGTAGTTTTATCGTTGCGGTCATATCCTAGAACAACGCCTTCTTTCAGTGCAAGCACATTACACGAGTCCGTCCATTGTTCACGTAAATCGTAGGGGAATTCGTTGTTTCCTGAGTAAACAAAAACAACTTTTTCTTTACACTGAAAATCAACTTCGCTAATGTTTACGAGCAAATCTTCCAGGGTATCAAAATGTGTGGGGTTCTCCAGGTCTTCGCGTTTAAACTGAATGATTTTTATGGGATCATCTTTTTTCTTACTTTCTAAAATGCGTTCTACCGGATCGGCATCTTCTTTTTTAATGGCTTTGCGCGAAAAATTACCCAGCATAACCCAAACGTTTCGCTTTACTTGTGTGAACACTGTATCAATGTGCATGTAGTCACGCTTTTTCGGAATACGAATAACCGTTACTTTATCAACAATCTTTTTTTGAAATAGAATATTGATTACCTGATGGGCAGCTTCTACGGTTGTGCGTTCGCTCACACCGATGAGTAAGTGGTTTTTACTTATGGTCATTACATCGCCACCCTCTAGCGTTACTTTTTTATCATCGGTTTCCTTAGGCATTAAAAAATGGTGCGAGGTATCTTCCATTTCGATAATCTTATTGTGAAAACTTTCGAAAATAGGATGGTTATGAAAAATGTATTTTGCTAAAAGTGCTTCGCGGGTACGCGCTTTTTTTGCAGGTCTGTTAAGCAGAATATGATCATTAATAACAACACCAATGTCGCGCGTAAAAATAAAATTGGGAATAGGTGCAAATAACATACGCCCATCTTTTAACGTGCCACTGATAAATACTTTTGCAAGTGCTGTGGCATTCAGTGTCATTAATAGTTTTTGTGTTTCGTACGAGCAGAACTCAATGGCACATACGGAGGCAATAAGGTTTAGTTGAATGTCTTTAACCGTTAAAATATCGCTTAGCAACCATTGTAGTTCAATTACTTTTTCAGAATGATGAAAATTTTTGTTGTCGGGTTTGTAGAATGCTCGATTTTCTTCGGGTGAATTGATGTGTTGAAGTTTACCTTGAATTCTTTCAGGATCCAGAAAGTACAATAAAATTTTTGTGTAAAAATCGTATTCTTTTTTGCGAATGGTATTTAAGTGTACGATGTCTTCAAACAACCAGTCTTGTGCTTTTGATGGGACTACTTTGCCTAAACTACTGTCAGGACTGTGTACTAATAATTTGCGCAGTGTTCCGATTTCGGAGGTGACGCGTAGTGTTGATGACGACATAAATGGTTTCTAAAAGTTCGCAATCAACATACCGGCATCAAGATTTACAAATTTTAAAATGGAATTAAAATTTTTCTGGGTTTAAACTCAATAGGCCTATTTATTTTTGAACGAACAAGTGTTAAGTATTGAAGTATGTAGTATTTATTGAAGTTAGCATCTGCCTAATTGGTAGTATTCAAGCTATCATAGTATGTACCTGTTGCTGTACACGGCTTACTTTTTTGTCAGTGTGTCTACTTGTTAGAACACCTGCTGTTTCTTTAAAAAATGATGGTCTCTATCCATAGTAATTTTAGGATGAATTCCACTTCTTTGTACGATGCAAAAGCCACTGTTTGCCTTCGAACAATTTGCCATAGCAAAAAACTTGCTTCGCTGGACGATCCTGATTGTTCCTGTCGCTATAGTAATCGGATCGCTGGTAGCGCTGTTTTTGTGGTTGTTAGAATGGGCTACGCAAACACGTTGGGAAAACATGTGGCTTATTTTTTTATTGCCAGTAGCCGGCCTGTTTATATTTTTTCTATACCAGGTGCTAGGTAAAAACGCTGCTGCTGGTAATAATCTTATTATAGATGAGATCTATACTCCGGCAAGTGGTATACCTACTCGCATGGCTCCGTTAATATTAATTACAACCGTGGTTACACATTTGTTTGGAGGCTCTGCGGGGCGTGAAGGAACAGCCGTGCAAATTGGTGGAAGCATAGCCGATAGATTTAGTCGTTGGTATAATCTACAACAAGATGATAAACGGATTTTATTAATGGCAGGCATGGCTGCAGGTTTTGGTGCTGTGTTTGGCACACCCATAACGGGAGCCATATTCGCATTAGAAGTATTAGCTGTTGGCAGAATAAAATATGATGCACTAGTGCCTTGCCTCATAGCCAGTGTAGTTGCAGATATAACTTGTACTAAGTGGGGTGCTCACCATACACATTATATCATGCAGAGCATAGAATCGACTGATCGATTGATTTCCTTTTTTCCTGTTGATGTATGGATGTTAGTTAAAGTAATTGGTGCGGGTGCTATTTTTGGATTAGTCAGTTTTCTTTTTGTTCGCCTCACACAGGTTATTAAAATTACCAGCAACACGTATATAAAACACACTTGGTTGGTACCTGTTGTTGGTGCTTTTTTAGTGGTAGGTATAAGCTATGCTATCGGATCGTTTGATTATTTAGGATTAGGAGTAACTAACCCGAATCCAACCGGGGTAAGCATTACATCAGCCTTTATGCCGGGAGGTGCCACCTACTTTAGTTGGTTTTTTAAATTACTACTCACGGCTATTACGTTAGGTATGGGTTTTAAAGGAGGTGAAGTAACTCCGTTATTTTTTATTGGTGCTACGTTAGGTAATACACTAGCGGTACTTACTGGTTCGCCTGTCGATCTCTTTGCTGGTTTAGGTTTTATTGCCGTGTTTGCGGGAGCTACCAATACACCTATTGCCTGCACCTTAATGGGCATAGAATTATTTGGCGCTGAGTATGCATTATACTTTGCTATCGTTTGTTTTACGGCATATTATTTTAGTGGACCTACCGGTATTTACGGATCGCAACGCGTGGTGGTAAACAAATTTTCTTTTAGTAAAGAGAAGCAAGAATAAGAAGGCCGATTGAAACTACGAATATATTATTTTACGTAACAGCTCTATGGAGAGTATGTTCTTTCATGTGTTAACAACTTTTAAAGTAAAGGTTACATGGAATCGCCCAAATTAACATACCAATGGGTCTATTTTGCTGATGCCCATTTCATGTAGTATCAAACTACCTCAACCATTTATCAGATAGAATTTTCTAATCGACCCCTGTTTTTTATCTTTGCCCCTTAAATTCCAACTAGGAAAATTTTAATACTTATTTCGATTGCAATGAGTTTTCAGCAGGCTACATGTGTGAAGTTAAGCGTACTACTAGTGTTCATAGCGATGGGAATTGCCTTGCAAGCTCAAATTAAAATTAATTACGAAGGTCCCTATCAGCTAGCGGGGGGTCAAAATGGTATTGCTACCTATCAGTATGCAGTATCTAATAAGGACACGCTCAAGCAGGGAAATTTTCGATTTCATTCAGTATCAGCAGACTCTAGTGTAAGCTCATCATTCAATTTCTTATCGTATCAAGGTGCGTATGATAAAAACCGCAAACAAGGTAAGTGGTTATTTAGCTTTAAGAATTTGGAGCCTAGTGAACAGTTTCATGAACGTGACTATCAACTTGTGCAACCAACCAATGGTCGGGAGTTTTTAATTAATGCCAACTTTAAATACGGAAAGGCAAATGGTAATTGGGATATCACTGAGCAAAACATAATCAACTCCCATGCAGATAGCCCACTGATTTTTGTAGAGGCAACTTTTCAAGCAGGTGTATTGGTGGGGAAGATTCGCGGCAAATACGAAGGCATTACATTTTCCGGGAATGTTAATCAGCAAGGGTTCATTGATGGTGAGTGGGTATTCACGTTTTTAATGAAGAATGAAAAAACAATTGAAGAGAAGCGATTTTTTGATAATGGCACATTATTACAACATTACTTAAAAATAGATGCCGATACGGTATACCTTCGATATGCAGGCATTGGAGGAAAGGAAACGCTATCAGAAGATGACGAGTGGGGTAGCCTGGAGATTAACGAAAAATATTTTGATATAATTCAGAATGCATATACCGGAGTAGATCCACCAGAGAATCATACAGGCAGTGTGGCCATCGATGATGATTTTGCTTTTTACTTCACGAATAATTCAAACGAATTACTAGAGCGGGTTCTGCAATCTTTTATTCATTATAAAGGACTGCATTTTTGGATTTTGACAGGCGGTAGTGATGCCATCGTACCAACAGCAGCGCGCATGAGGAAGTATCCAATGAGTGATATGGAGAAAAAGAATTTGAAGGAAGCGCTCCAGATATCAGCCAAAACAAAAGAGCGCTTTGCAAGCATTTTCGATGATGCTAACCTGGAACTTGATCGCTATGGAAATCAAAAACTGATGCGCTACTATGAGTTATTACGCATTCATGAAAAGCGTATTGAAATTTTAAGTGGTGTTGCCAATAAATTTTTAAGTCCGCCTTTTGAATACATTGACCGGAAGAAAATTTTTAATTATTTATTGTCTGGACTAACCTACCCGGAGTTTATTAGTTATGAATTTAATGATGAAGCCTATACGGAGACTATTTCATTTCCGGTATTTACAAGAGGCGACCAATCAGATAGTCAGTTAGTAGAAGATTATCTGGAGATTGTGTTGGCAGAAATTGAAAAAATTGAAGACGAGATTGATAAGATTCTTCAAAATAAGTTAAAAGAAGTTAGGCTCCAGGAAAAGGAAAAACTTTTTGTAAAAGGTAGGGATACCGTTTTGGCAAACTATGAAAATGTTAATGATGATGAGGATTTCAATAAATACCATCAACTAGTAGCCGAGCAAGTTACTGCTTATGTTCGCAGTATGTTCAAAAATTATGCAGTGTTAGAAACCAGTCAGAAGGCCGATACAGTGGATGCCTTGTTGTATTGTTTAGATTCGTTTGTGAAACTTTTTGAGGCACAAAAAACTATACCAGTAAAGTTGAAACGATTAGATGAAGCTTACACACGCACGGTGTGGAATCCGTATATGATGACAAATATGACCGAGCGCGTAAAAGAACGCGTCTATAATGCTTTTGAAACCCACTTAATGCCATACTACTTAGGCGATGTTAAAGCTTCGCTTACGTGTGGCGATATTGATGATAAAGCGAAAAATTTTGAAGCAATTTATTCAACATTAATGCGATTGAGGGAAGTTGATACGCGGGAAATAGAACGGAGTCTGAGAAATGTTAATTCGCCCACACGTATTCTTGAAATCTTGTCAATCGATTTACAGAATAATGATAATGAGTAAGGATATGCTGCGTAAAACATTACTTCGGATATTTTTTGTAGTTGCAATTTTTCTCAGTGTATTCACTTCATTCGCTCAGCGCGGCCCTGGAAATGCTGAGTTTCAACCACCCAGAAACAATTTATGGTTGGGTACCTATACAAAGCTGAGGCTATCTGATAAACTTTTTTGGGATGCACAGTTTCACTATCGAACAGAAAATTATCAATCAACACCACTTGTTGGAAGGTTAGCACAGATTTACAATCGGCACGGTCTAAGTTATATGCCTACCTCTAACTTTGTATTCACAGTTGGGCCAGTTCTTCGACTCAACTATACGCCAGAGCCGGGTAATCCAGAATTTAACAAGCTGGTGTTAGAGCCGCGAATTTGGCATGAATATCTTTTTGCTATGCCGTATAGTCGATTCATTGTTTACCATCGCTTGCGTATTGAACATCGTTGGAGTATTGGTAATCGTTTAAATGATGATTGGATTTTTAGAAATCGCTGGCGGTATAAATTTTATATGGCTATACCGCTTAACAATACGAAACTAATGCCGGGTACTTGGTTTATTATTCCCGATGCTGAAATTATTATGCAAACGGGGAATCCTGTAGGAGGAAGCCCGATGGAAGATTTACGTATTTATACGCAATTTGGCTACATTAAAAGTCCACGCGTAAAATATACAGCGGGACTGATGTGGACGACAGGACAAGGATTAAATGACCCCTTTTTATACAGTAATCGCTGGGTTGTTCGTTTAAATGTTTATCTCTCGCTTGATCTTCGAAAATTGGAAAGTAAGGTTCCTGAAATACGGATTTTTGATTAGTGATTAAGGGAATTTGCTAAAAGGGTTCAAAATTATCAAAGTAGCATAGCCTGTTTCAACATTCTTTTTATTTTTACCCCTTCGGCCAACATCAATAACAACGTGATGATGAAATCATACAAACTTCATTTTTTGCTAGCCAGTATACTTGCTCTTGTAGCTATTGGACTTTTTATTTGGTCGTTTTTGAATACTCAAAAATTGCAATCTGTTATTAACGAAGAAAGAGTAGTAGTAGATAGTTTACGCAATGAGAATGAATTCTCCACAAAATGGATTGAAGCTGATGGTATCTTTTTGCTAACGGAAAACTACGCGGAAGCTAAAGAGGCATATAATCAGCTTTTAGAAAATGCTAATAAAGAGGATTCGCTTGCTCTAACAAATAGAATAAAACACATACAACAGTTACAACAAAAACCAAAGGGTGACAATGTAGCTCAGCAATATGAAACTATATTCAAGCAAAACACTGCGGTGATAGATTCTCTGAAATCTATTATTAACCTCCGAAGTAGTAATAACTCGTCTCGCACCGATTCTTTACTGCGCAAAATTCAATCATTATCGGCTGAAATTGCTACCAAGAATACAGCATTAAATAAAAAACAGTTAATCCAAGTAATAACGTTTAAGAACGACAACGGAAGAACAGTTCATTATTTAGGTGAGGTCATTAATGAAAAAGCAAATGGAGGTGGTGTGGGGATATGGAATACAGGTAGTATTTACCGAGGTGATTGGAAAGATAATATGCGACATGGTAAAGGAACTTTTGAGTGGGTTGATGGTGAAAAGTATGTTGGTGATTACAGGAATGATAAACGCGATGGCGAAGGTAAATACTATTGGCCCAGTGGAGAGCGCTATGAGGGTGAGTGGCGGGATGATAGACGACAAGGATTTGGTATATTGTTCGATCCAGATGGCAACATTCGATTTGAAGGATCGTGGAAGGATGATAAACTTGTTAAGTAAGTTGCCTATGGTTAGTGACTGACCAGATTATGCTGCCTTTTCCGCTTCCATGCTTTATTAAATTCAAACCAAACAACAGATACAAAACCTATTAGCACACTGGATATCAATTGATATCCGGTAGGTTGATCGAACTCAAAGAACTGCGCAACGGATGGTATATACACAACAGTTGCAGTAAGCCCGATGGTAACAGCAATAATAAGTGGAACGAGATTGTTTTTGTATTGAAGTGTTGTGAAAATTGAATAGTAGAAAGAGCGATTAACCAATGTTAAAAAAATATTAGCGGTTAGTAGTGTTATAAAAACCATGGTGCGTGTAATGGTTTCTGAATACTCATGATAAACAGCCAGTTGGTACACTGTGAGACAACCGATAGAAATAACCAATCCCTGAATAATACTGTTACGTAATTCTACGCCATTAAAAAAAGTAGTAGTAAAAGGACGAGGCTTTTGCATCATCGTGTTTTTTTCCATGGGTTCATTCTCATAAATGATCGAGCAGGTAGGCCCCATAATTAACTCTAAGAAAATAACATGTACTGGTGAAAATATGCTTGGATATATCCAACCAAGCAGTAGCGGAATGAGCACCACTAAAATTATGGGGATGTGTATGGATATAATATACTGGATAGCTTTTTTTAAGTTTGTGTAAATTTTACGACCCATAGCAATGGCGTCTACCATTTTGGTCAAATCATCATCGGTAAGAATAAGTGAAGAAACCTCTTTCGCTATCTCTGTTCCTTTTTTGCCCATCGCAATACCAATGTGTGAGGCTTTAAGTGCCGGGCCATCGTTCACACCATCGCCTGTCATGGCCACGATCTGATTGTTCGCCTTTAAGGCATTTAAAATTCTTAACTTGGCATCAGGAAACATGCGTGTAAAAATATTTACATCCATTACTTGGTTGCGTAGTTCGACTTCAGTCAATTGAGCAAGCGCATCGCCACTCATTGTTTTCTCTGCGCCACGAAAGCCTACTTGCTTGGCAATTGTTGAAGTAGTTGCTGCATTGTCTCCGGTAATAATTTTAATAGCAATGCCGGCTTCGTAAAAGGCATTAAAAACTTTATGAATATTTTCTTTAGGTGGATCGTAGAATGCCACTAAGCCCAGAAAGGTAAAATTGAATTCCTGCTGCGTTGCTGGAAATGTGCTATCAACATGGTTCGCTATACCAACACCCAATACACGAAAACCTTCAGCAGTGAGTGTTTGTAATGCGCTTTCTATACTTCGCTTTTCATTTTCAGATAGTGACGCTACTTGCATCATCGCTTCTGGTGCGCCCTTTGCGGCAATGATTCGTTTTCCGTTTGCATGTTCGAAGATGTGCGTCATCATCGGTGGCCTTCCACTTAGCGGATATTCATGAATCATTTTAAAGTTTCCGCGCTCATCGGGTAGTCCGGTTTTGCGATAAGCTTCATGTAGGGCGATCTCCATCGGGTCGAACGGTATTGGCTCGCTAGCCCACATAGCAGCAGTAAGTAAGGTCAATTCATTTTCGTGTAGCGTATCCGTTGTGCTTATTCTGTTATCACTCAACACAAATACTTTTGCCAGACTCATTTTATTGCTGGTAATTGTTCCGGTTTTGTCAACACAGATTACGGTAGCGCTTCCAAGTGTTTCTACTGTTTTTGTATGCTTTACAATAATGCCCATCTTCATAAATCGCCAGGTGCCCAATGCCATAAAAGTTGTAAAGGCTACCGGAATTTCTTCTGGCAGAATACTCATGGCTAACGTAAATGCTTTTAAGAGACTATCTAAAACTTCGCGTGATTGTATAAAGTTGATTCCCCAAACAAGTAGAAAAATGACGATACCGATTAACGCCATATTTTTTACAAAGTTGGCAATCTGCTTTTCAAGGGGTGTCTTCTCTTCTTTAATGTCCTCCAGACTTTTGCCTATTTTTCCAAGGGCTGTTTGCTCGCCAATGGCAGTTACCCGGCAAATTGCTAATCCGCTCGTAACTGTTGTGCCTTGAAAAATGTGATTGTTTTCTCCGTCCTTATCCTTATTAATACTTAATGATTCGCCCGTAAGAATGGATTCGTTAACAGCGAAATCATTTGACTGAATAATAATTGCATCAGCTGGAATGGAATTACCTTCTTCAACGATAATAAGGTCGCCTATAACAATTTCCTCGCGCTTAATATCAACACGTTTACTATCGCGAATAACTGCGCTCGTAGGTTGGGTTAATGTTTTTAAACTTGCTAATGCATTTCTACTTCTCGCTTCTTGGAAAAGTGAGATGCTAGAAACCAGCAGTACGGCTACCAGCATAAAAATGCCATCACCCGTTTGCCCACTAATAAAATATAAAAAGGCTGCCGCGAGTAGCAACAACAGCATCGGATCTTTTAAGAGATCGAGCAAAACAGTGTAAAAATGATTTTCCTGTTGAATGATTTCGTTTTTGCCATAGCGTGCGCGAGCGGCATCTACTTGCTGATTACTTAAACCGGTAAAAGTATATTCGGCAGGCATGGAAATTTGATTAACAAAAATCTAGATAGCTAATAGAATTGTTCTATTTCTGAAGGGAATATACACTATTAAAAGTGTTGTGTTAACTAGTTGATGCTATTGATTTATTGGCAAGACTAAATAGCTACATAACACGTCCAATGAAAGAAGGATTCAGCAAAGAAGTTATATTTTCAGCATTTATAAAAACAAATGTGTTTTGTCAACCTACTACATAATTATAGCTGGAGACTCTCCGGCAATGTTCTATATTGGGGTTCATTCAAATTATTGAGATCATGCAGAATATAGAAAACAAAACGGCTCTCATTACAGGGGGTAGCAAAGGTATAGGTTATGGGGTAGCTGAGGCATTAGTACAACAACATGTACAGGTGGCTATTACTGGTAGAACGAAGGCTTCTGTAGATGAAGCAGTTGAAAAATTAAATGCTATTGGCAAAGGAAGCGCTATAGGTATTGTAGCCGATGTGCGCAAGCTGGCCGATCAGGAAAAGGCTGTTAGTGAAGTTGTAAAAAAATGGGGTAAGCTTGATGTGTTGGTGGCCAATGCAGGTGTTGGTTTTTTTGCTACAATCGACAACCTTTCCGAGGAAGAATGGCAAGAAACGATTGACACTAATTTGACCGGTGTATTTTTTAGTATAAAAGCTTCGTTAAGCGAGCTTAAAAAAACGAAGGGGTATATTATTACCATGGCGAGTTTAGCGGGTACCAATTTTTTTGGTGCAGGCTCTGCGTATAATGCCAGCAAATTTGGATTAGTTGGTTTTACACAGGCTGTTATGCTCGATGTGCGTAATGAAGGTATTAAAGTAACTACCATTATGCCCGGTTCTGTAGCTACTCATTTTAACGGACATACGCCTTCGCCAGAAGATGCATGGAAAATTCAACCGGAAGATATTGGTATGATGGTGGTTGATTTACTCAAGATGCACCCACGTACATTACCCAGTAAAATTGAAGTTCGGCCAAGTGCGCCTAGTGGTAAGTAAATCAAATTAAAAGAAAACAGGCTGTCGCGATTTGCAACAGCCTGTTTTTGTTTTGTAAAAAAAGAAGGGGAAGTGTAGTCTCAAACCCTAATCAACTACACTCCCACACTTCCAGTATCGGAAGGATGATGAACACCCTTTGCCGATTTTTCAACCCTCACTACTCAATCTCAATGTTCTTTTCAGCCTTGTATTGGCTTCGTTTAATTTTTTGTCCTTAGTTAAGTAATCAGATTAAATTCCTAACTAGAGTTATTGTTGTTCGTGGTTGTTTTTAAAGTATGATATTTACTGCAAGTTTACGACATAAGTTGGCTGACGATATTAAGAGTGGCTTAGGATAGCATTAGAAAAACGTTACAATATTATAGGGTGATTAGAATCTTTAAATAATGCATCCCCCATTCAATCTATCCGTATATTCGAATTATTTTTTATGGAAGAATCTATTAAAATACTAGTTGTTGAAGATGAGCTGAAGGTAGCCGAGGTGCTAAAGCGAGGCTTAGAGGAAGTTGGGTACTTGGTAGAAGTGGCGTATGACGGACAAATTGGTTTGCGATTAGCCAGTACAGGAGACTTCGATTTGATTTTGCTTGATATTAATCTCCCCATTATTAATGGACTAGAGCTTTGTAAACGCTTTCGTGAGAAAGATGAGATTACTCCGGTATTAATGCTTACCGCATTAGGTATGAGCGATGATATTGTAACTGGCCTAGAGGCTGGAGCCGATGATTACCTGGGGAAGCCTTTTCGATTCAATGAATTATATGCGCGCATTAAGGCCCTCACCCGGAGAAAACAATTACTAACAACAAAACTAAATCAACTCAATGAATCTTCAGACAAAGGTGTATTTACACTGGCTGACTTAGTAGTTGATTTTGAGGCGCGCGAAGTAAAGCGTGAAGGAAAATTGATTCAGCTTACAGCAAAAGAATATGCATTGCTCGAATACTTAGCAAAAAATGTGGGTAAGGTAAGGTCGCGTGCAGAAATTGCTTCAACGGTGTGGGGATTAGATTTTGATACCGGTACCAATTTTATTGATGTGTACATTAATTATTTGCGCAATAAAATAGATAAGCCATTTCCTCTTAAACTTATTCAAACGATAACCGGTTTTGGTTATATTTTAAAAGTACCCGAGGTGTGAAAATAAGACAGCAACTAGCGCTTCGGTTTACGTTAGTTAGTGCTTTACTAACCGGAGCTATTTTAGTTTTAATTTTTTTTGTAACACGTGGGTTTGTTCATGCCGATTTTGTAGAGCGGCTTACACAACAATCACGACTAGAAGTTATTCATTATGCTACACCTACCGTTCGCGATGTTGTATCATCTGGTTCATTATTTTTAGTCAATCCAAGTACCTCTATTTATTCTAAGGAAGGCAAACTACTTTATAAAAGTGGTGATGTAGAGATTTCTAATGCGTGGATTTCTACGGTTCAGACTACTTCGCTCTTAAACGCAGAGCGTGGATCGTATACTACCGTAGGCAGACGCTATGATATAGCAGGTAAGCAATACCTAGTTTTTATTTCTGATAAAGATTTACCCGGGCAGCACGAGCTAGACATTTTGGTAAAAGCCATGTTTGTGGGATGGACGTTGAGTTTGTTGTTTGCATATTTGGCAGGTTTATATTTCTCTAGTAAAGCATTAGAACCCGTAAAACATGTAGTCACTGAGGTGAATCACATTACTCACGATAACCTAGGGCATCGGTTAACTATGAATAAACCTGTAGGTGCTGTCGATGAAATTGATGAATTGATTTTAACATTTAATGCGTTACTAACCCGTATCGAAAATGCATTTGTAGCGCAAAAAAGATTTGTTCAAAATGCATCGCATGAACTGAAAACTCCGCTTACTGCCATCATGGCGGAAGCCGAATTAGCTTTAGCCCGCGACAGAAGTAAAGAAGAGTATAAGCGAACACTTTCTGTGGTAGTTAGTGAAAGCGAAAGATTGGTAAACATAACGCAAGGATTATTAACCCTGGCGCGATTAGAAGAAGGTTCTTTCTCATCAATTTTTGATCGCATTTCTGTAAAAACATTGGTAGAGGGAACCTTTGCTATTTTTAAATTACATCATCCAGACAAAACGTTATCAATTTCTACCAGTTCTTTTAATGGATCGCTTCAAGGTAATTTACAATTACTTCAGAACGCATTACTAAATGTACTTGATAATGCCGCGAAATACTCTACACGCGAAATACAAGTAACGGCCATCGAAGAGGAAAATAATTTTCACTTTACTGTGCGTGATTTCGGAATCGGTATTCCGGCTGCCGAGTTAGACAGAATTTTAACACCACTTTTTCGAGCCTCGAATGTAAATACGATTTCAGGTGCTGGGTTAGGGTTGCCACTCGTTAACCGAATTCTTCAAGCGCATCATGGCAGATTAACAGTAACCAGTGAAGAGGGTGTCGGTACATGCTGCGACATTCAGTTGCCGTTAGTTGTTTAATGTTCTCGAACTGTACATTTTTGATCACCGTATTGTACGGTTATGAATAAACCACGGAATGTGTATGCTTTTTTTTGCGTTGTATGGCAGATTATTAAGTTGGTAATTCATTTGTAGTCTACCATAAGATCACTTTGCTTATGAGAACTTTACTAGCGATTTTACTTTGGTGTATACTTTTTGTGTTATGCTGGCCGATGGCGTTGTTATTAATTTTTCTCTTGCCATTGTTATGGATAATCTTACTTCCTTTTCGAATAGTTGGTTTAACGTTGGAAGTAATTTTTAATCTGATTGGCGCTATTCTGTTGTTTCCGTTTCGGATATTGAAAAGCAGATAATACGAGAGTTATCCCAAAATACATTTAACCACAGGGTACACAAAGAATGCACAAAGTTCACAATAAAAGTAAGTGACTAAATCATGTTGAGCCCTTCGTGGTTTCTGCATTTTCATTTTTGAGGTGGCTTCTAATATCCTTTTCGCTTTAAATGCACTTCCGTAACAATGATAGATTATTTACTCAATCTTTTTCTTGACTTCGTGTTTAAGTGGTTGTAGGTGTCGTGTTACAATTGACCATATGATTGAGTCGTCAACATTATCATAAGAATGAATTAATCTATTCCTTAGACTGATTATTTGAGAGGCATTTTATAATTCATTAGCTGCTGATTCTTTCAAGAACTTGTTTAC
>CAYNKN010000012.1:0-19876 GCA_964397805.1 uncultured Chryseolinea sp.
CAAACTGCTTATAGGTTTGAAACAGTAGCATCGGAATAAGCGAGAACGTAATAATACTGAGATAAGGAATAGACACAGCTACTACTTCTTCGGGTTGATCTATGTAGTAGAGAATATTTTTACCGAAATAAACTACACCTACCAGCACAATACTATTCATCAAGTTAATAACTAAACCATGCCGAAGGGTTTCAATAACTGAGTCTTGTTTGTGTTCGCCATGCGCCTCGGCCACCAGAGGAGTAATGGCATACGATACACCGATACCAAAGAGTAGTAAAACATTAAACACAACAGTGGCTAATCCGGCTGCGGCTAATGAGGTAGCACCAATATGCCCCACCATAATGTTATCTGTAACGCCCATCATAACATGCCCGAGGTTACTAAGCATTACCGGATAGGCCAGGTGAAAATTTTCTTTTAAATGAGTTCGTAAGGTCATGAAGGTAGCCGTGTATTAATCTGTTAAGCTAGGCGTAGAACACGCTCTGCCATTAATAAACCAGCCATACTCATGCTATCGGTAATTTCGCCACGTAAAACCATCGCCACGGCTTCTTGTAGTGGTAGTTTTTTAACTTTTAAATCAGCCTCCGATTCTTCTAATGCATGCATGCCTTCTGTTAAGTCTTCGGCTAAAAAAATAAAACCTTCTTCATCGGTTACAGAGTTCGATGTATGAATACGCAAAAGAATTTTCCAGCGATTAGCTGTTAACCCTGTTTCTTCTTGAAGCTCACGCTTGGCCGCAGCTAAGGGATCTTCATTCAATGGACCACCGCCTTCGGGGATTTCCCAGCTAAATGTATTAAGTGTATAACGATACTGGCCCACTAACCAGGTGTTGCCATCAGCGTCAATCGGTATAATGCCAATAGCTTTATTTTTAAAATGGACTTTTCCATAAATTCCTTTGCCGCCCCCCGGATTGAGCACCTGATATTCGGTTATGTTTATCCAACGGTTATCGTATTTTTCTTCTCCCGAAAGGGTAGTCCATGGGTTTTTTACTTCTTCTTGTGGCATAGCGAAAGTTTTCTAGCAAGTCTCAAAGCTATTGAATTCTTTTTGTCAGGAATGAAATCACCGTTAAGTTTGTACGTATGCTACTTTCTGCATTTACTCCCGATCGTATTGAGGCTGGCTGCGATGAAGCCGGCCGGGGATGTTTGGCAGGGCCAGTAGTAGCCGCTGCGGTAGTATTACCAAAAAATTATGAGCATCCGTTATTAAACGATTCGAAGCAACTTATGAAAGGTGCCCGCGAAACGTTGCGTGCCGATATTGAACGCGATGCGTTGGCTTGGGCTGTTGCTGAAATTAGTGCAGAAGACAGTGCCCGAATTAATATTTTGAATGCATCGTTTAAAGCTATGCATCAGGCACTTGATAAACTGCGTATTGTTCCAGAATTACTGTTGATTGATGGTAATCGGTTTGTGCCCTATGCCGAGTTGCGACATGAGTGTATTGTAAAAGGCGATGGAAAATATTTGTCGATTGCGGCAGCCTCTATTTTAGCGAAGACGTATCGAGATGATATTATGATGGGACTAGCGTCAACTTATCCGGGATATTGTTGGGAGACTAATGTGGGCTATCCAACAGAAGCACATCGTGAAGGGATACGGCAATTAGGAATTACGCCCTATCATCGTAAATCGTTTACTTTGTTGCCAAGCCAATTAGAGTTGTTTAAATCTTCTTGAACAACCTGTAATTTGATACGGTTAACGTACTTCGTTAAGTAACCACAAGCTTTAGTTTATTTATGTGTCTGATATTTCTATCAATCAATCAACATCCAACCTATAAGTTAATTGTAGCGGCTAATCGCGATGAATTTTATAATCGTAAAACAGCTTCGGCTCACTATTGGGAAGAACATCCGCACCTACTTGCTGGTCGCGATTTGCAAGCAGGAGGAACATGGATGGGTATAACAACCGGTGGAAGAATTTCGATGATCACCAACTATCGCGATCCACATAACATAAATCCAAATGCGCCTTCGCGTGGTCAATTAGTAACTGATTTTTTAGTTAGCGATCTCCAGCCAAAAACGTATCTGGATTCGGTTGCTCCTCACGGACATTTTTATAATGGATTCAACTTATTGGTAGGTTCTGTTGATGAGTTACACTACTACTCCAATTATAAAAATACAATTGAGGTATTGACACCTGGTTTACATGCATTAAGTAATCATTTATTAGATACACCGTGGCCTAAGGTAAGTCGCGGATTGAACACATTTCAAAACTTGCTGCACACTCGTACAATTCAATCAGACACGTTGTTTGATTTTTTATACGATGAACTTCGTGCACCGGATGATCAACTACCCGATACCGGTATTGGTTTGGAACGGGAGCGCGCGTTATCGGCCATCTTTATTAAAAGCCCAGGATATGGCTCGCGATGTTCTACCGTTATGTTGGTAACGCACACGAATGAAGTATTTTTTGCTGAACGTGTGTATAATTTGGAGTCGTTTGAATACACTACGAAGCAGTTTCAATTTCATATTGATTAAGTAAAGTACTGTTATCATTCTGCCGTAAGTTGGTGTTAACCGATATCTTTTTTTTTCATATACAAGCTTTTGCATACAAAGACATGTAACTTGAGCATGAGTTGAAAAAGAAAGATAAAACACCCCTGCCGCTTAAAGTTGTACGTTGGATCTATCCGCGATTAGAAAGCGTATTTCCTTCCTTAGCACATCGGTACTTTGTTACATTATTTTTTTCGCCATTAAAATACCCAGTACCCGAAAAGGAACGGAAAGCGGAAACCTTTGCCGAAAAATTTTTGGTAACAGTGGCGAATAAAGCGGTGCAATGTTATGCGTGGGGAGAAGGGCCAGTAGTACTACTCGTACATGGTTGGGCTGGTCGCGGAACACAAATGAGACGATTTATTAAGCCATTGTTGCAAGCCGGTTATCGCGTAGTGGCTTTTGACGGACCAGCGCATGGAAATTCGGAGGGAAGTAAAACCAGCATTGTCGAGTTTGAAGAAGCACTTATCCGTATTTATGAAAAAGTAGGCGAACCCGAAGCTATTGTCGCGCACTCCTTCGGGGGTAGTGCTGTGTTATTTGCTGCCATGAATGGCCTACCCGTTAAGCGGCTGATTAATATTGCAAGCCCAACCATTGGCGATGAAATTATAAAGACCTATTTAACAGCAATCCGTGGGGGTGATTCAACAGCCGTTTTCTTTAAACAGTACATTCAAAAAAGGTACAATAAAACGTTTGATGAATTTACGACACTCCATTTTATCCGCCATTTACCCAAACCGGTAGCGTTACTGCTAGTGTATGATGAAGACGATCGAGAAGTTTCCATTATTCATGCAGAGGAATTACAAAAAGTTTACCCCGCAGCCATACTCTTGCGCACAAAGGGATTGGGGCATACCCGTATATTAAAAGATAACGAGGTAATTCGGCAGGTTGTAACCTTTGTGCAGCAGGGTCGTCTGGTAGAAAGTATATAACAGCGAGTTGAAACGGTGAGTAAGGTCATGCGGATATTAAATAAAGTCTGTTCAAACGATAAACTTTTTAACTTTCTGAAGCATCGGTGTAATTAGACTCACAAATTGATAACTAATCGTTTTAACCAAATCCACTTAAATTGGATTTGGTTAAGAAAGAGTGGCAAAAACAGGACGATTCCATGCGTTCATTAAAAAAATAGTAGCAGCCAATGAAAATTATAGAAACACAAAACATCGCCAAGATTTATAAAATGGGTAATAACATTGTTAATGCCCTTCAAGATGTATCGATCTCTATTGATAGAGGCGAGTATGTGGCGTTTATGGGGCCTTCAGGTTCTGGGAAATCTACACTCATGAATATTGTTGGCTGTTTAGATACACCTACTCAAGGAACATATAGTCTTAATAATCAGCTAGTAAGCGAAATGACAGAAAACGAGCTAGCTGAAGTTCGCAACAAGGAGATTGGTTTTGTGTTCCAAACCTTTAATCTTTTGCCCAGAGCATCTGCGTTAGAAAATGTAGCCCTACCTTTAATTTATGCTGGTTTTGGTAAAGCCGATCGCCAGGAAATGGCCATGGCCGCATTGGAAAGTGTTAGTCTGGCCGATCGTTATCACCACAAACCCAATGAACTTTCTGGTGGTCAGCGCCAGCGGGTTGCCATTGCACGGGCATTGGTAAACAATCCTTCCATTATTTTGGCCGATGAGCCAACAGGTAATTTGGATACCAAAACATCATACGACATCATGAACCTTTTTCAGGAATTACATGATAAAGGCAACACCATTATTATGGTTACGCACGAAGATGATATCGCTCATTATGCGCATCGCATTATACGGTTACGCGATGGACTGGTGGAGACCGACCGCAAAAACGAGAATATCAACCGCGGAGTAGCTGTACCGGCACATTAGTTTTTCATACATTTTATTTTTCTGCTGGCTAGCAGCACTTGCTGTACAGTTGTTTGTGCAGAATAAATGCTAAGTTTCAGCTATGAAGATTTATACCAAAACCGGTGACTCAGGCACCACAGCGCTATTTGGTGGAAAGCGGGTTTCGAAAGCCGATTTACGAATTGATTCTTACGGAACTGTTGATGAGCTAAATTCTTATATCGGATTATTGCGCGATCTGGAGGTAAACCAAGTACGTACGCACGTATTGGTTGAAATTCAGGATAGACTTTTTACCATTGGCGCCACCTTAGCCACAGAACCCGGTAACACCAAAGTTGCGATACCAAGTCTCCAAGAAAATGATGTTCAATATTTAGAAGCAGAAATTGATGCAATGGAGGCCACGTTGGCACCTATGAAATCTTTTGTTTTGCCGGGAGGGCATACGGCCGTTTCTTTTTGCCACATAGCCCGAACTGTATGCAGACGAGCCGAACGGTTAACCATTTCGCTTTCCGAACACGAAGAAGTTAGTGCGTTAGTTATCAAATACTTAAATAGACTTTCCGACTATCTTTTTGTGTTAAGCCGTAAAATGTCCGTAGAGGTAGGTGCAATAGAAACACCGTGGAAACCGCGTATGTAATTACCTAACAATTGTTAGCTGTAATGCCGACTTACCTGTATATTTCCGGCAAATTCACTCACCATGGTAGATACACTGAAGATTGATATTGAGCGGGTACTAACTTCGCGATTACCCCAAGTAGATTTTGCCAACCTGCCTTTCGGAATGGTTTATTCCGATCACATGTTTCTAGCTGATTTTAAAAACGGTGCATGGAATAATCTGCGTGTAGTTCCTTTTGGATACATCCCGGTTAGTCCGGCAACACCTGCATTACATTATGGGCAATCTGTTTTCGAAGGATTAAAAGCCTATAAAAATTCAACAGGAGAAACGTGTTTATTCCGCCCATTGGATAACTGGAAGCGTTTGAATATTTCTGCTGAGCGATTATGCATGGCGTCCGTTCCGGAAGAATTATTTATGGAAGGATTAACAACATTAGTTGAGATTGATCGCGAATGGATTCCTACAGCGAGTGGCAGCTCCTTATATATTCGGCCATTTTTATTTTCTGCCGATGAGTACATAGGTATTCGACCTTCTCAGGAATTTACATTCATGATTATTACTTCTCCGGTGGGCTCGTATTATTCAGCTCCTGTAAAAGTTAAAATTGAAACACACTTTACACGGGCAGCTCAAGGCGGTACCGGTTATGCAAAAGCGGGTGGCAATTATGGTGGAGCTATCTATCCGGCCAAGCTGGCGCAAGATCAAGGGTATCATCAACTTATTTGGACAGACGGACAAACGCATGAATATATTGAAGAGTCGGGTACTATGAATGTGATGTTTGTAATCGATGGTACGTTAGTAACCCCCGCCCTAAGCGATTCTATTTTAGCAGGTATTACACGCGATAGTGTATTAACATTAGCGCGCCAATGGAACATGCCTGTAGAGGAACGAAAAATTTCAGTTCGCGAGTTAGTCGATGGACTTGAACGCGGAAGTGTTACAGAAGCTTTTGGTGTAGGTACCGCAGCAACGATTGCACCCATTGAATTAATTGGCTATGGTGGCAATGATTATACATTACCTGCCGTTGATAAAATGGAATTTGCTACAAAAATACTGGGCACGCTAGAAGATATTAAACGAGGCAAACAATCCGACCCGTTTGGATGGATTGTAAAAATTTAAGTCGATAATTTTTGAATACGTTGTTTTTCTAGTTACAGGTTGAATTGGCGAGCAGAAATGTTCGCCAATTTTTTTACATTTAGGCTATCTGAATAAAAAGTGTACCTACAACTAGATGTATATAAACGCTAAGCAGAATAAATTTTGCAATCAAAAACACAGAGAATTCAATAACTAAATTTTTTTTCGGGTGAAAATATTTTTTCAAGTTATCGTTATTTGTTTTCTAACAATCGGAGCTCTTCCAAGTTGGGCACAAAAGCAATTAGTACTATTAAAAAATGAACGTGTAATCTTACGGCTGCATCCGGGAGATGATATCGTTTATAAACTTAAAAATAGTAACGATAAGCAAGCGAGCTACATCAATAACCTATTCGATGCTGAGGTGGTGGTGCATGATGAAACAGTTCCCCTTCATGAAATTGAACGCTTGTATTTTAAGCAAACTAAATTTTATAATGTTATAGGTGGCGCACTGGTTACTGCGGGCGTTGGTATATTTTTAATTGATCAGGCCAATGAAGTAATCGTACAAGGCAACAAGCCATCACTTGATAAACGCGTCACGAATATTTCACTTTCTAGCCTAGCCGTAGGGTTACCTATGTTGTTCATTAAAAAGAAATCACAACGTATTCGGCATCCTTATCGGTTACTAACGGTTACCAAGGGATCTCCCTTCTACCAACCAGAGATTTCTTCCGGTTCAAATTTTATTCCGTAGAACAGATGTCACGATTGAAACCACTAAAATCATTTTTCACTAACGTATAACCTTACACATTTATGTATAAACTATGGGCATGCATAATTTTTAGTTTCATTTCTCTATATGCTGGAGCGCAGAAGAAAACAGAGGAAAAGCACATACAAGAAACTATCATTACGTTTTTTGATGCACTAGCTGATTTAAATAACAATGGTATGAAAGCAGCAGTTACCAACGATTTTACATTGGTAGAACACGGCTTAATCTGGAATATAGATTCATTAATTAACCATTTAGAGCCTGTACGCAGCATGAATATGAAGAGGTTGAATACCATTAACTTTGTAAAGACTGAACAAAAGGGTGATGTTTCGTGGGTAGTTTATTATAACACGGCAGACGTATCGGTTGGGGATAAACAAATGAAATGGAAGTGGCTCGAAAGCGCGTTGTTGGTAAAACAGGATGGTAAGTGGAGACTAAAGTTGTTACATTCTACTGATTTGGAATAAAGCAGAGTACGTTTAGTATAAAGGTGCTTATGCGTTGATTTTACTTTTAGATACTTTAAGGAAAGCGGATAGGTTGTTGTGCGGGGTCTCCATTTTATTACCTTTGCAGCAAATTATTTTTAACTATGACATCCGAACAATTGAAGGATTTGAAGGCTCGTGTTAGCGCCTTGAGGAGGTATCTTTGACTACGACCGTAAGTGCCTCGAAATAAATGATGAAGAATTAATTACCCAGCAAGCCGACTTCTGGACGAATCCAAAGCAAGCCGAAGTTATTCTAAAAAATATTCGCTTAAAAAAAATATGGACGGATGCGTTTGGAAATGTTTCCAAAATCGTAGACGATCTGGATGTATTATATGAATTTCACGAAGCCGGTGATGTAAGTGAGGAGGAACTCGCTATTGAGTTTACCAAAGCTGCGAAAGTGGTGGAAGAACTGGAGTTCAAAAAAATGCTTAGTCAGGAAGAAGATCAGCTTAGTGCTGTTATCGAAATTAATCCTGGTGCCGGAGGAACAGAAAGTCAGGATTGGGCCGATATGCTTAACCGCATGTACATTATGTGGGGCGAGAAGAGTGGCTATAAAGTTTCTCAAATCGATTACTTGTCGGGCGATGTGGCCGGAATTAAATCAGCAACGCTTGAAATTGACGGACCGTTTGCCTACGGAAAATTAAAAGCAGAAATTGGTGTTCATCGATTAGTGCGCATCTCGCCTTTCGATTCTAATCAACGAAGGCATACTTCTTTTGCATCGATTTTTGTATATCCAAAGGTGGATGATTCAATAGAGATTGAAGTGAACCCTGCCGATATTGAAATACAAACTTCGCGATCAGGAGGTGCCGGAGGGCAAAATGTAAATAAGGTAGAAACCAAAGTACAGTTAACACACAAACCTTCGGGTATTGTTATTGTTTGTCAGGTTGAACGCTCACAACATGCAAACCGTGAGCGTGCCATGCAGATGCTTAAGTCTAAACTGTATCAAGCCGAAATGGAAAAGCGTAATGCAGCGCGCGATAAAATTGAAGCGGGCAAAATGCGTATCGACTTCGGATCGCAAATTAGAAACTATGTATTGCATCCTTACAAACTGGTTAAAGATGCACGCACCGCAGTAGAGCGCCACGATGCACAAAATGTTTTAGATGGCGATCTCGATGATTTCATAAAAGCATTTTTGTTAGGTTCACAAGAAAAATCGCAGCCAACGATAACCGAATAAACACACGGCTCAGGAATGAATGTCTGGGCTTTTTACTTTTTTCAGTTGAAAAACCCTTCTATTTACACCAAACCGTTTTGGCTACTTTGCATTAGCTCGCTACTTTTCTTTGCGAGTTTTAATATGCTTATACCAGAGCTGCCAACTTTCCTCACTGGGTTAGGAGGTGCATCGTATAAAGGGCTTATCATATCGTTGTTTACATTAACTGCTATGCTCTCGCGACCCTTCAGTGGTAAACTTGCTGATAAGATAGGCCGCGTTCCAGTTATTATGCTGGGCTCGATAGTATGTTTTATTTGCAGCTTAGTTTATCCGATACTTACTTCGGTAGCCGGTTTTTTATGGCTACGGTTTGTTCATGGATTTTCTACCGGGTTTACACCTACCGGACAAACCGCTTACTTGTCGGATATCATTCCGGCAACACGTAGGGGCGAGGCGATGGGTATTTTGGGTACAGCCGGTTCTGTTGGTATGGCGGGTGGCCCTGCCGTTGGTGGCGTAGTAGCCAATGTGTTTGGCCTAGATGCTATGTTTTATTGTTCATCTGCTTTTGCTTTATTGGCCGTGTTGATTTCGTTTAGCGTAAAAGAAACCTTAACCGAAAAACATCGCTTCCATATAAAATTGTTGCAGGTTAATAAAACTGATTTGTTTGAGCCGCGTGTTTGGGTACCGTGTTTAATTATGGCGTTAGCGGCTTATGCGTATGGAACCGTGTTTACGGTTATCCCAGATTTTGGCGAGTATGTGGGTATAAAAAATAAGGGTTTATTGTTTACGTATCTTACCGTAGCCTCATTAGTTATTCGATTATTAGGTGGTAAAGCTTCTGATCGTTTTGGGAGAAGGTTAGTATTGCAAATCTCTATGACTTTTATCTGTGCTTCCATGTTGATAATCGGGTTATCCGAAAATCAACTTCAATTAATTGTAGGGGTTACGTTGTATGGATTGGCGCAAGGTGCGACTTCACCAACATTATTAGCTTGGGCTACCGATTTAAGTGATCCGCTACACAAGGGTAGGGGGTTAGCATCGCTTTATATTTTTATGGAATTTGGGATTGGTATTGGTGCACTTGCTTCTGGATTTATTTATGGCAACGACCCATCACGATTTTTTATAACGTTTAGTGTGTGTAGTGCATTGGCAGCTGCGGCACTGCTTCATCTACTGGTAAAACGTCCGGCAGTATTGGTAGAGTAAGCTAACGGAAATCTATATTTTTGAAATGACTTAACCAATAACACTATTGTTATGAAACGCGCTGCACTTATTCTATTTTTTATTGTATCCGTTGGTGAGCTGGTATCCAATTTAATAGTGGTGCATGAATTGCACGTTCTGTGTAAACCATTACTACTGATTAGTTTATTGTTTTACTATGTAGTAAGTGTATCACGTGCCGAGCGGTCTGGAGTGGTCTTATTAGCATTATCATTTTCATGGCTGGGTGATATCCTGTTACTCTTCCAAGCAGCACAACCCATATTATTTATGTTAGGGCTAATTGCTTTTCTAATGGCACATATCTTTTACATTCTAGCTTATCGTCAGCATCAATACAATCATACTACAGAAGCATTGAAAGGAATTCAAAAATTACGATTTTCATTTCCTATCATTTTAGCAGGTACAGGTTTAATGGTTGTGCTCTGTCCGGTGTTGGGTTCGCTGCGGATTCCGGTTATAATTTATGCACTCGTCATGATGGTTATGGCGTTGCACGCACTCTTTCGCTATGGCGCCACAACTACAATAAGTTTTTGGATGGTTTTAATAGGTGCGTTACTTTTTATGATTTCTGATTCGATACTGGCTCTTAACAAATTTTTACAACCTGTAGCATACGGTGGCTTTTGGATTATGCTAACGTATATAAGCGCACAAATTTTATTGGTAGAAGGATTACTACGTCATAAGGCGCAATCGGTAAAGTAAAAAAAAGAGCGTAAGCTTTCGCTCACGCTCTAGGTAAAGTATATAGAGTAGGTTTTTAAATTTTTCTCACCTTACCACTTCCCGATGCATTACTATTTACTTTACTTGGGCTCCCTTTATATGATACACTTCCGCTTCCACTAATAGTAGCATCTAATTCATCTTTTACATTGATTTCTACATTTCCAGAACCAGAAATACGTACGGCACATTGTGTTGCTTCCATATCAGCAGCAAGCAATCTTCCTGATCCACTAATCGAAGTTTTTACTTTATGGGCAGATCCGCTGGCAACAATTTTTCCGGAACCAGAAATATTAAAGTTGGCTGTTTGCGTCACACGCTGATCGGCCTTTACTCTTCCCGAACCACTAACACCGCTTTCAAAATTTTTGCTTTTACCCGTTACTTCTAAACTTCCTGAACCCGAAACATCCGCATCAATATCGCCTGATGCATCAGCCTCTACACGCAAACTTCCTGAACCACTAACTTTTAAGTCAAGGTTACTTACAGTAATCTTACTATCGGTAACCATGCTTCCCGATCCGGCAACGTGTAACGCTTCGATATCTTTTACGGTAATGTATACGATAATATTATCCTCGCTTCCCCATGACCAATTCATATTCCATTTGCCTTTCTTTTCTATCACCAATCGGTTGCCATCTACTTCAGTAGCGATTTCGGATAGAATTTCTGATTTACCCTCAATTTCTACTTTTTGGTTACTGCCTTGTCGGATAAATACTTTGCCCGGTGTACGGAACGATATTTTTGTAAACGTACTAACATCGCGAGTTTCACGCTTTTGTGCAGATGCTGATAGTGTGACAAATCCGATTATTAAAAGAAGGAATAATAGCTTTTTCATGTGTTTATGTTATTAGTTAGTTTATTAATAGTTGTTTGTGGAGTAAAATTGAAGACACTTGTATAGACTGGCAATCTGGCTGATGGGTTGCGTGGACTACTGTTTATTTTTACCGTTATTCTTGAACTGGCTTAAATAGCAGTTTTAATAGTCCTAATTCTGTTACGGGTTCATAATCAGGTTATTTCAAATTCTAAACTTTTTAGTGTATCCTTTTTTTCGGAATTTCTTTACTTTACTACTTGCTGAACACATCATGTCTGCCGATTCTTATAAAACTATCCAAGCGCAAACAGAAAGTATCTATAAAGACCGGGGAAGTAAATTCTTAGCATTCGCTTATCCGGTGCAAAATGAAACTGAGATAAAAGATCGTTTGGCCGAACTAAGAAAGAAATATTACGATGCTAATCACCATTGTTTTGCCTGGGTGTTGGGAGCCGATCGACAACACTATCGTGCGGTTGATGACGGAGAACCCAATCACAGTGCGGGCGATCCAATTTTAGGTCAGCTTAAATCGCATGCGCTAACCCATACATTAATTGTGGTGGTACGTTATTTTGGTGGTGTTAAATTAGGTGTGGGTGGATTGATTAGTGCATATCGCGAAGCAGCCGCACAAGCATTAGCCGCTGCAACGATTGTTGAATGCGAAGTTTATGAATCCATTCAGTTGGTTTATTCATATACCGAAACGCCTGAAGTGATGCGGTTAGTAAAAGATTTTGAGCTGCAACTGGGAGCACAAACCTTTACTGAGTATTGCACACTAATGGCGAGTGTTAAGCAAAAATTGAAAGCAGCGTTGGTAGAGAAGGTTTCGCTAATGAATGCTTTAGGAAATCATGTTGAATTGAAAGAACTTAAGAATTAAATTGCTTACTAACGTGAACATTGTTTAGTGTGTCTATAAAAACAAATTACCAGCTATGACAAAGTTCTTTACCTACCTACTACTTTTCAGTGCATTTGCTTGCGCAGATACAGAACCAAATTTAGAGGTTGAAAGCGCGATCGCAAGAGCTTGCCGCGCCTGTGATACCCACCCGCGCGACATGGAATGGTTAGCAGAGCTTATTCGAGCTGGAGATGCAAACCCTGTAGCGCACGGTAATTTTTATGCCATACCAACTTCCGAAGGTGTTGTTATTATTCATCAGCCATGGGTATTGAGTTGTATGGCTTGCTCCCGATATGATTGCCAGGGCAATACACCAGAATTAAGTGAATCGGTTATCGTTAATGAGCTCATTCAACAAATGAATGCCACCACGCTCATTTATGGAACACTTTAATTTACTTACCAGATTGCCTTCCCTATTATTTTAATCTGCTTCTATTACAAGGCCACGGATGGTAGTTAAAAGTTAGTTGAATTTGTTTTCTTTGTAGCAAATTAGTGTTCATGGCAACTGCCCGTAAAGCTGCATTGGGTTTTATATTCGTTACACTCCTTATTGATGTAATTGGTTTTGGAATTATCATTCCGGTGATTCCGCGTTTGTTAAGTGAACTCATGGAAGTAAGTATTCCAGAAGCCGCTGCCTATGGTGGGTGGTTGTTAGCTTCGTTTGCGATCATGCAATTTTTATTTTCACCGTTGCTAGGAAACTTAAGCGATCAGTATGGTCGCAGACCAGTTTTGTTAGTCTCGTTATTTGGCTTTGGCCTCGACTATTTACTACTCGTATGGGCACCAAGTATCGGTTGGTTGTTTGTTGGTCGGATTATAGCCGGTATTATGGGCGCCAGTTTTACAACGGCAGCAGCCTACATTGCCGATGTTAGTCCACCTGAAAAACGTGCACAAAATTTTGGAATGATAGGCGCAGCCTTTGGGTTAGGATTTATAATCGGCCCGGCTATTGGTGGTGTATTAGCCAAGTATGGTTTACGCGCACCCTTTATAGCAGCCGCTATACTTACTTTACTAAATTGGTTATACGGCTATTTTATTTTACCCGAATCGCTAGCACCCGAAAACAGAAGACGCTTTGATTGGAAGCGCGCTAATCCATTAGGCTCCTTACGTTTCTTTTTACAGTATAAAGTAATCTTAGGATTGGTTGCCTCTATTGTACTAATTTATATCGCAGCCCATGCCGTACAAAGTACATGGTCGTACTACACCATGGAAAAATTTAACTGGACTGAAGAATATGTAGGCTACTCGTTGGCATTTGTCGGGCTGATGGTGGCTATTGTGCAAGGCTTACTGATACGCATAATCATTCCGAAGTTAGGCCAGCAGCGTAGTGTTTATGTAGGGCTTATGTTATACGCACTTGGCTTTTTATTATTTGGATTTGCTACTTCGGGTTGGATGATGTTTGCTTTTTTAATACCCTATTGCCTGGGCGGAATTGCCGGCCCTTCGTTGCAAGGTATTATGTCAACACAAGTATTACCCAGTGAGCAAGGAGAATTGCAGGGCGCATTAACGAGTTTAGTAAGTCTAACTTCTATAGTTGGCCCCATATTGATGACAACCTTATTCTACCAATTTTCAAAACCTGAAACATCCTATTATTTTCCCGGAGCTGCCATGGTAGCAGGTGCCTTACTGACATTGTTAAGTGCTTACTTGGCACGTGTAAGTCTAAAACGAAACCACATCTAGTTGTTGTTATTTTTAGTAGGTGTAAATTCTCCGTTGGTATAAATTGATAATTGTGTCGAAATGGGTATCTTAAACCCTTGTTGTAAAATTGATTATTCAATTTACCGGCATTGACTTACTCAAGCATTTATTTTAAATGAGTTTGCAAAGATTGGTAAGTCTTCGATTTTAGCGACAACCCAACGCTTAACTTATCTACTCTATGTTTCAATACATTAAACGAAAAGTATTAAATGAATGTGCGTACCTAATTAGCTATGTAAAACTTCAATCGTTGTTACGTGGCATCAGCAGTAATTCTTTAGTTATTGATTGTGGCGCAAATCGGGGAGACATTAGCGCACTTTTTTTAGCCAAGGGCGCTAGGGTAATCGCGTTTGAACCAGACCCAGCAGCCTTCAATCATCTTACTGAGCGATTTAAAAAATCAAAAAATATTGAACTGCAACAAAAAGGTGTGGCGAATAAAAGTGGTATGGCTACTATGTTTTTTCATAAGAGCCGAACAGCCGGAAACGAAATGCCTTTTACGGTATCCTCATCGATAATTGCAAAGAAGGAAAATATTGATACCGAAAATAATATTGAAATTGAACTAGTTAACTTAGATAAGTACATAAAAAAACTAGATCAACATATTGATCTAATAAAATTAGATGTGGAAGGCGCTGAAGTAAAAATTTTAAAGAAAATTATCAGAAATGAAACCTATAAAAAGGTAGGATTAATGTTGGTGGAAACTCATGAAACAAAAATCCCCGGTCATCATAAAAAGGTTAAACGATTAAAAAAAATGTTGAAGAAGAAAAACATTGATAATATCAAATTGAATTGGATTTGAGATATTGTTCTCTGTTTTATTTTTTTAAAAGCTAACCGCGATCTCCTTATTTATTTTCCAAAAACATAAAAGATCCCTGCATTGACTGTTATAAACTGCATTCGCGTTTGGTATGATGAGCCTGCATAATATTTATGAATTACATCAGGTTGTGCAGCACTTACAAAATCAAAAGATACATCTGTGCCTCTATTCGGATTGTTATTGTTGCGATCATTCAAACTCATATACTGAACATCTCCTCCATCCAGGTAGTTAACACGTATGTCAAAGAGCCATTTTCTTTTTGGAATGGATTTGAATGGGTAGCTCAAGTCCAGTCTAAGCCCACCACCCATTAGTAGGTAAAATGTTCGGTCACTAACTAGTGTAGACGACTCTAACGGCTTGGGGCAGTTTGAAGTAAATGCTTCTCTTGGATCAATGATGGATAGTTCAGTGGAAATATTACTAAAGCCACCTCCAAGGAAGAGGTAAGGTTGTACAAATACATTATCTAGGATATCGTATTTAATATAGGCACTGTTGTTACTAAAATGATTATAAATCTCTACATCAACAATACCTTCATACCCATTATCGAAGCGATAATTTTCTTTCCGCTTTTCGGAGCCATAGTTTGAAAAGGCGAATTGAATTCCGATGCTAAGATTGGTCTTGGGTATGCGATAGGCCAAATCTGTAGATACTCCATGTGCCATACGATTGATATAATTACCCATCTGGCCTTGTGGTGTTGAATTGAGGTAACTTAAACCTCCTTCAAACTGCGCCTGAGAAAAAGTGGGAATCAATAGCATAGGCATCAAAAGTGCTGAAAGGAAAAGGAGTCTGTTTTTCATAGAATTCAGAATTAAGTGAATAATAAAGAAAATTAAGTAGTCTTAGCTGCGTGATTTAATGAATCTAATTTAACTAAGCCTACTTGTTACTTAAAAGAATATTGTATTAGAAAATTATTAATTTGTATTCTTTGATAGATTGCTTATGGAAAGTAGGCGCTCCTCTCACTTCCTTTTACACAACCCAACTATTCCTGAATCAACTTGCGATAGAGTAACTCATTTTATGTCACCCGACACAGCGCGCAAGGCTTCTATTTTGTTTGTTACCTGAAGCTTGCGGTAAATATTTTCGATGTGTTTGCGCACGGTGCCAAAGCTAATGTATAAGTTGGTAGCAATTTCTTCGTAGGTTAAGCCGCTGCGAAGTTGTTCTAACAATTCAAGCTCGCGCGGGGTAAGTTTGTAGTCTACCGGTGGTTGCTTAACTTTTTGTGGATGACGAATAAAGTTTAACGCCTTTAATGCGATAGAAGGCGACATAGCAGCACCACCTTGCATGGTTTCTATAATAGATCGGTAAATAGTTTCTCCCGATTCTTCTTTTAATAAGTAACCGGTGGCGCCAGCTAAAATACTTTCAAAAATTCGATTATCATCATCGAAGGTGGTAAGCACCAGTACTTTTAATTGAGGATGTTTTTTGTGTATTAGTGCTGTAGCTTCAATACCATTAAGGTGTGGCATTTCCAGATCCATCAAAATAAGATCAATATGTTGTAGCGTAATTTTCTTTAGCAGTTCGCGTCCATCGGGTACAATTAGTTTAATCTGTACATCAGGATAAATGGACAGCTTTTCTTTTAATGCTTGAAGGGCAAATGAATTGTCTTCTGCTATAGCAACATGAACTTGCATAATTTTATGTTCAAATATAATGAGGTACCGTTATCTCTACCATACGCATAAGTTCGTATTTACACATACGGCAACTCAAGCATAAGTGTAGTGCCCTCATCGGGTTTTGATATTACTGTAAAAGTACCGTGGATACTTTCCATGCGCGACTTCATGTTACTGATACCATAACCTTCATTTGAATTTTTGGGTTCGAAACCAATACCATTGTCTGTTAATTCAATAGTTAGTTTTTGATCTTCTATTTCTTTGAGCGTGATAATTATTTTTTCGGCTTGGGCATGTTTAATAACATTAGTTACGGCTTCTTGCACCACGCGAAATAATTGCGTGGCAACAGTATTGGTAAGGGTATTTGTGGATTTGGTTTGGTAAACTACATGTATCGGAAACTGATCTTTAAAGTATTCGCGTAGCTTCATACTAAATTCTTCCACATCTACGGCTGGCCTGTTAATTAGCCAGACTGTTTTTCTCAATTCGCGAATAGTATTAGTAGTAAGGTCTTTTACTTGTTTTATTTTTTCGGCTCTAGGTACTTCATCGGCAGGAAGGTGACTCACTGCAGAGTTGATGAAGGTGAGGTGCGACCCAATGTTATCGTGTAGTTCGCGTGAAATGCGTAGACGATCTTGATGTAGTTCATTTTGTGCTTCTGCTTTTACGAGTGCTTCTTTTAATGTAGCTTCTTGTCGCAGTATGCTTTCTTTATGCTTTCTGTTTCTATAAAAAACAATTCCTGAGACTAGTGTTATCAGTAAGAGTAGTCCGGCCAATAATAAGTACATATTTCGTTGGCGTAGGTTGAGTTGCTGAATTGTATTTTCCTGACTCAGCAAGGCAATTTGTTGTTCTTTCTTTTCCGTTTCATAAGCTGTTTTCAGCTCATAAATCTGTTTGTTTTTTTGAGCGTTAAAAATCGAATCCTGAAAGGCCATATAGGCTTTATGGTACTGATAGGCGCTTGTCATGTTTCCACGCTTAGCATGTAACTCAGCTAATAGCTGGTAGCTAATGCGTTGCATATCCGGATAATTAATAGCCTTCGAAAAGGTATTCGCTTCTGTTGCGTAAGCAATGGCTTGGTTAAAATCACCTTTGTCATTAAACAAGTTGGTTAAGTAAATTAGATTAACGGCCGCTGCAAAATCATCGTGTAACTTTGTTCTGATAGACAGGCTCTGTAATAAATATTTTTCTCCCTCATCAAATTTTTTCATTAACCGTTTCAAATTGCCGATATATGCCAGACTATATCCTTCACCTAACTCACTATTTAATTTTCTGGATAACGCTAGTGATTTCTGAAAATACTCAAGTGCGTTTTCGTATTCTTTATTTTGCTCATAGATCAAACCGAGGTTGTTATACACGTTTGAAATCATCGACTCATCATCAATTATTTTAGCTTCTTCCATTGCGCGGGTATAGTAAAGCAATGCTTCTGTGCGATCGTTGTGCTTTTTATAGAGTGTGCCTAGCTCATTGCACGCTAGCGAAATGTTATAGTGATCGTCAATTTTTTCTGCTGTTTTTAAAGCGTTATGTAGGTAGCCAGAGGCTTCTTCGTGGTTGCCCTTATAATAGGCAATAGTGGCTCGTGTAATTTCTGAGCGGGCATAAATGGAAAGATTATTTGTAGCCAACGATTCTCTGGTGATTACATCTAGTAACGTAAGTGCTTGTGCGGGTGACGATCGGAATGTTTTATTGGCCGAATCTAAAAGAATTTGTAAGGGTGAAGTAGGACTATCCTTGATTTGCGAAAAAACATTTGAAGGAACTACAAGAAGAGCCACTAGGGCAAGGGTTAGTATGTAGTAAATGGACTTTATCATACGTTATCTATCGCGTTGAAAATACGCATTTATTCGTATTTCCGGGTGGGCGCTTTGCCTGTAGTTTTGAATTTAGGAGTGAATGCTTCCAAGCCTTATAAATTCAAAACTTAAAATAACTAAAACCTAAAACGTAGCCTTATGAAATACTTACTCACACTGATTTTTGCGCTGAGCATTATAACCAGTTTAATAGCCCAGCCATTAACAGAGAAAGAAACGGCCAGTGCAGGCTCCTTTAATACAGGTAAATTTAAAGGAGCTCCTAAGCGTATTTACATCAATACCTTCAATGTGTACTTTCAAGTATTCTCTAGCGCATCAGCTAGTACACAAGGAGGCGAATCGTTTGGTAGATTAAAAGGAAATACGAATGTAGCCATGGGCGTATCTATCGATGGTGTAGATTCTGAAGACTTTATGGAGTTAACCAATAGTGCGTATCAACATTATATTACTCAATTGAAGGCACAAGGGTTTGAAATTGTCTCAGCCGATGAGGCAGGTAGTACCGATGTGTTGGATGGTTGGTTGCGTAAAGAAGGCGGACAACTCAGTTCGACTCAGGCGCAAGGATATGTTCGCGCAGTACCTACAGGGTATACCTATTTTGTAAAAGGCGAAAGCAAATCGGGAAAGGAACGTGGTACGGGTGCCGGATCAATGGGAAAAGGCGGTATAGGAAGTAATACAGGTGTACTTTCGAAAGCGCTTAAAGATGCTGTAATAGCTGATGTATCGCTTACGTTTAATTTTGTTCAGATGACGGTTTTCAGATCGGAAATGCTCAATATAGCACAAGTAAAAGGTAAGCCCGATTTTCATTTGGGAACGATGCAAGCCGGACAAACCATTATGCAAACACAGGTCAATTTTTCGTTTGGTAAAAATCTTACCGCACCTGAGGGAACAATTGCAACCGTACTAAAAGGAAAGTTTTATAGTAATGAGCCTGTCTTTAATAAAGATGAAAAATTGAAGGAGACTGCTATAGCGAAGAGTACGACTATTCCAAACTACGCGGCAATCGTTTTTGTTGAGAATACAAACCTTACGCCCTCACACATACTTACGTGCAATACAGAATTGTATAAAAAGGAAGTAGATCGTATGATGAAAGAATTTCTTAATGTAGGACTAAACAAACTTGCCGATAAGGTAAAGTAATTTTACACCATAAATTATACAATTTGCTTTCAATTTGTGTTCTTTGATAGATTGCTTATAGTTTTTTGCTCTTTTAGCGCTAACGTTGCGTTGTTGTGATTTGCTTTCAATTTGTGTTCTTTGATAAATTGCTTACAGTTGCGCATGCGGTTGATCCAACACTTAGTGGTTGTGATTTGCTTTCAATTTGTGTTCTTTGATAGATTGCTTACAGTACTTTTTAGAGTTGGA
>CAYNKN010000013.1:0-19682 GCA_964397805.1 uncultured Chryseolinea sp.
AACCGGTGTTGGTAAAAGAACCGGAATTACCGCTTAGCGAAGTAAATCTGGAAATTGAAAAGAAAGAACCACCCGCTAAGAAAGAACCAAAAGCAGAACCTTTATTTACGGTAGAAGAAACAGTAGATACCGATGAACTTGCCGAGCAATTGGTAGAAGAAAAAGGATTATACGACCCAACGCTAGACTTAAGTGGTTATCAATTCCCTCCGCTGGATTTACTTAACGAATACGATACTGGCAAAGCGGGTGTAACCCAAGAAGAGCTCAACCAAAATAAAGATAAGATTGTAGCTACACTCGTTAATTTCAAAATTGGTATTCAAAGCATTAAAGCGACCATTGGCCCTACGGTTACTTTATATGAAATTGTACCCGATGCCGGTATTAAAATTTCGCGTATTAAAAACCTAGAAGATGATATAGCGCTAAGCTTATCTGCACTAGGCATTCGCATTATTGCGCCCATTCCCGGTAAAGGAACTATTGGTATAGAAGTACCCAATAAAAACCGGGAGATGGTTAGCATTCGCTCTGTCTTTGCCACGCAAAGCTTTGCCAAGACCGATAAAGAATTACCCATTGCGCTGGGAAAAACTATTTCGAACGAAGTATTGGTTATTGACTTGGCCAAGATGCCTCACTTATTGGTTGCCGGAGCAACCGGTCAGGGTAAGTCAGTGGGTCTTAATGTTATCCTTACATCGCTTTTATATAAGCGCCATCCATCGCAGTTAAAATTTGTATTGGTCGATCCCAAGAAAGTAGAGATGTCGCTATTCAGTAAAATAGAGCGACACTATCTGGCGAAACTTCCTAACAGTGAAGAGGCCATTATTACCGATACCAAAAAAGTGGTACATACCCTCAACTCGTTGTGCATCGAAATGGAAAACCGCTACGAGATTTTAAAAGATGCCGGAGCCAGAAATTTAAAAGAGTATAACGCCAAGTTTGTATCGCGTAAGCTAAATCCAAAAGAAGGACATCGCTTTCTACCTTATATTGTTTTAGTAATCGATGAGTTGGCCGACTTAATGATGACGGCCGGCAAAGAAGTAGAAATGCCCATTGCCCGCCTAGCGCAATTAGCCCGTGCCATTGGTATTCATTTGGTGGTGGCTACCCAGCGACCATCGGTAAATGTTATTACCGGTGTTATTAAAGCTAACTTCCCGGCACGTTTATCTTTTCGGGTTACTTCCAAAGTAGATTCGCGCACTATTTTAGATGCCGGTGGTGCTGATCAACTTGTTGGTCAGGGCGACATGTTGTTGTCAAATGGATCGGATGTTATCCGACTACAATGCCCGTTTGTAGACACCCCGGAAATTGAAAAAGTATGCGAGTTTATTGGGTCACAGCGTGGTTACGAGTCGGCTTACTTATTGCCGGAATACGAAGGTGATGAAGAAAGCGGCCCTTCCAGTGTTGATCTCTCCGAACGCGATGCCCTGTTTGAGGATGCTGCACGATTAATTGTGAGTCACCAGCAAGGTAGTACCTCCCTCATTCAGCGGAAGCTAAAATTAGGTTATAACCGTGCCGGAAGGTTAATCGATCAGTTAGAAGCTGCTGGCATAGTGGGTGCCTTTGAAGGAAGTAAAGCCCGCGAAGTGATGATAAAAGATGAGTATAGTTTGGAACAATTATTGACTTCCTTGAAAGAAAAACACAGCCAGTCTTAACTTTACATTAGTTAAATAGTTTTAGAAGAATGAAAAATTTGATTTTTGCCTCCCTAGTCCTGCTTTTAGCCGTTTCCGTCTCTGTATCAGCCCAATACGATCCGAAAGCACTGGAAATTTTAGAAGCCATGAGCGCTAAGTATAAATCGTTCCCATCGTTTGAAGCCAACATTGCCTACAACATGACGAACGATGTCGATAAAATAAATGAAGAATTTAAGGGTAAGATTACCGTGAAGGGTAATAAATACCGCCTTACGTTACCCGAGCAGGAAGTTATTAACAATGGTTCTACCATTTGGACTTACTTACCTGATGCAAAAGAAGTAAACATCGATAATTACGATCCTAGCTCAGAAGACATCAATCCTTCTAAAATGCATGAGGTTTATAAAAAAGGATTTAAGTACCTCTACCTTCAAGATAAAGCCGAAGGCGGTGTTTTATGCGAAGAGATTGATTTAGTGCCCGAGAAAAAAGATGCGCAATACTTTAAAATAAAGATGTTCGTCAATAAAAAAGATAAGACCATTCAAAGTTTTACCATGTTCGATAAAGGTGGAAATCGCTACAAATACACCATCACCAAGTTTACACCGAATGCAAAAGTTGAAGATTCATACTTTGTGTTCGATCCAAAAAAATATCCGGGCACCGAAGTAATCGACTTGCGATAATTTGGAACACTGCTCACTAAAAGCCCGATGCATTTACTGCATCGGGCTTTTTTTATAAATGGTATAGGCATTACTGCCTTGAAGTAGCAATTTTTTAAAATGCCCTTAATACTTTTACGGCTATGAACCGACAGCAACTTTTCGAACTCATTAAAAAGAAAAATTCTTACCTGTGTGTAGGTCTCGATACCGATCTGACAAAAATTCCAAAACATTTACTTTCTGCCGATGATCCTGTGTTTGAATTCAATAAACAAATTATTGATGCTACCCACGAGCATTGTGTTGCCTACAAACCAAACATTGCCTTCTATGAAGCGTTGGGTACAAAGGGATGGGAGAGCTTACAAAAAACACTCGACTATATTCCGTCTGATATTTTTACTATTGCCGATGCCAAGCGTGGCGATATCGGAAATACTTCGGCACTTTACGCTAAAGCTTTTTTTGAACAACTCCATTTTGATTCGATTACCGTTGCACCGTATATGGGTGAAGATTCGGTAAAACCTTTCTTATCTAAAAAAGAAAAATGGGTGATTCTGTTAGCTCATACCTCCAATCCGGGGAGTAGCGATTTTCAACTAACCGAATCGCGTGTAACAGGACACAAGTTGTACGAAGAAGTAATTTTAAAATCGCAACGATGGGCAACACCCGATCAACTTATGTATGTTGTTGGTGCTACCCAAGCCGAAAAAATGGCTAGCATTCGTGCATTGGCACCGGAGCATTTCTTTTTGGTTCCTGGTATTGGTGCGCAAGGTGGTGATCTGGAGATGGTCTCTAAATATGGTATAAACAAGCAGTGTGGGCTACTGGTTAATTCTGCCCGAGCTATTATTTATGCCTCACCTGAAAAAGATTTTGCGCAGCGAGCAGGCGAAGAAGCACTGAAAGTAAAACAAGCGATGACAAAATATTTGGCTGTGCTGTAACACATACCATCGTTTTATTATTTTAGGGTATTGATTGGCGAAAGTCATACTCCCAAAATCGTTAGCCGTGAACGAATCATTTTTGCACTACCTGTGGCAGTTTCAATACTTTGCCAAAGATCAACTAACAACAACCGAAGGTGATCCTCTTCAGGTCATTCAACCGGGTATACGTAATACCCACGCTGGACCCGATTTTTTTCAGGGTGAAATCCACATGGATGGTATACAGTGGATTGGGAATGTAGAAATTCATATTTATTCTTCTAGCTGGGTTGATCATCAGCACCACACCGACAAAGCCTATGAAAATGTAATTCTGCATGTTGTTTGGAGTGACGATAAACCTGTATTACGTGCTGATGGCTCGCGCCTCCCAACAATCGAGTTGAAAAGTAGAGTATCGCATGAGCGCTTATTGAATTACAAAAAATTAATTGAGAGCCCAGAAGAAATTCCGTGCGCTACTCAGCTAGATGCAGTACAGTCACTCATTAAACTTTCTATGTTAGATCGCGCCCTGCTGCAACGATTAGAAAAGAAGGCTGATGTTGTACAAAAAATAGTAGAACGCAATCGAGGAGATTGGGAAGAAACAACCTATCAATTGCTCGCTAAAAATTTTGGATTCCATGTAAATGCCGAACCGTTTGAACAACTCGCGTTAGCCCTCCCCTACTCCATTATTCGAAAACACGCCAGTGATCGTTTGCTATTGGAAGCACTCCTCTTCGGACAAGCTGGATTTTTAGAAAATGGCTTAGATGAAAAATACTATCAACAATTACAAAATACTTATAGCTTCTTACAACAGAAATATCACTTACAAGGTACACAACTCAATAAAGCACAATGGCGCTTTTTACGATTACGCCCCGCCAACTTTCCCACCATCCGAATAGCGCAACTGGCTGCATTACTTCAACGTGAACACGGAATTTTTGCCACACTCATGGCTACCACATCCATACAAGAACTAACAAAAATATTCACCATTAAGCAGTCTGATTACTGGAATGATCACTATCAATTTGCCAAAACAGCTTCTGAAAAAATTCATTCATTTGGTCAATTTAGCCAAGAGAACATAATTATTAATAGTGTGATACCATTATGGGTGGCGTACGGAAAATCAATTGATAATCAAGAATACATCGATCGGGCATTTGAAATGCTTCAACACATCAACCACGAAAAAAATAAAATTACCACACGATGGAAAGAACTGGGCATGCCGTGTAAGACAGCTTTCGATTCGCAAGCTTTAGTAGAGTTACACACTCATTTCTGTTCTAAAAGAAGATGTCTGGATTGTACGATCGGTGTATCTTTGATGAACTCAGAATCGAAATGACATTTATAGTAGGCATTGTAAACATTCTATTCGTAAGCTATATTTTTTATCGGGTATGGAAAAACCAACATAGCGCGTTACGGAAATTCTTTTGGCCTGCACTGCTGTTAAAAGTAATAGCCGGAATTTGCATCGGGTTGCTTTATACGTACTACTATACAATAGGTGATACCTTTACCTATTTTAATGACGGTACTAAACTCGCAGCAATGGCTCGCAGCGAACCGCTTACCTACCTTCAATTTCTATGGGCTGGTAATGAAACCTTTACCATTTGGGCAAACCTTGTCTTTCAAGAACCACGTGCGTTGTTCATGGTGAAAATTACCAGCATACTTAATTTACTTACTGCCGATAATTATTGGATAATCTCCCTTTACTTTTCAAGTATTTCCTTTTTGTGTTCATGGCTACTGGTGCGCACGCTTGTTTCTATGAATGCACAGTTCAAAAATTCTGCAGTGTTTGCATTTCTATTTTTTCCATCGGTTGTTTTTTGGACTTCCGGTGTGGTAAAAGAAAGCTTGGCGATGGCCGCATTGTTCTTTATCACTGCGGTGTTTATTCAAGTATGGCTAAAGCAGAAAGTAAAGTTACCTTTTTGGATACTGCTACCACTGGCTTTTTGGATACTCTGGATGTTAAAGTATTATTATGTGGCTGTATTTTTTCCGATAGCGGCTACATGTTCGTTCACGCAAGTTATTCTCTTACCCCTACTCCCTAAAAAGTTACAGTCGTGGAAAATCCTTCTATGGTTTTTGGTACTTATTATTCCAGTAGGCATCATTACTTCTATCCATCCCAACTTTTATCCAACACGTTTTCTAACAGTCATTGTTTCTAATTATGAAGCCTACCACGCAATCTCAAATCCAGAAGACACTATTCACTATACTACACTTCGCGCTACATGGGTAAGCATACTTATAAATTCTCCATTCGCGCTATTGTCGGGTTTATTCAGACCGTTTCCCTGGCAAGCCGGAACAATCTTTCAATTACTACTTTCGCTTGAAAATTCCCTACTCGTACTACTTAGTGTAACTGCATTAAAAAATATTCGAAGCGTAATGGCATCGCCATATCGAATGCTGGTATTGGCATTACTACTTTATACCGTTATACTATGTGTATTTTTAGCTTTATCTACACCAAACTTTGGAACACTTTCACGCTACCGCGTTGGGTTTCTACCTTACTTTGTTTTTCTGATAACGGTTGAAAACAATTGGTTTATAACTACCACACAATACATACAAAGATCATTTTATCGCCTTGTTCGGTAGAGGTTCTGCCAGTACCTTTATGCCGTGTTGAAACTGCACTAAACTTATGGATAATCCGGTAATCATTTTTGGAGCAAATTATATTGGCCGAGAGGCAAAAGAAATTTTTGAAAGCAATGGCAATGTGGTGTATTGCTTTTTAGATGACGCAAAAAAACTACACAACACAGAAATAGACACCATAACGGTACTCGGCAGCACAGACGATGATGGATTTTTGAAACTCATCGGCAAGAAGTGCGAGGCATTTGTTGCTGCAGACGATAATAAACTTCGTAAAAATCTGGTGAAGATGCTACAAGAGGTGCGCAAGGTACAGCCTGTAAATGCTATTCATAAAACAGCACATCTACCTCTTTCGGCAAGTATTGGCCATGGAAATTTTATTAATCAAGGAACCTTATTTGGTGCGGGATGTACCATTGGTAGTCATACCATTATTCAAACCGGGGCGATCATTGGAGCCGAAGTTACCGTAGGCGATTTTGTGCAAGTAGGTGCTGGTAGTATTATTAATGCAGGTGTGGCACTGGGCGATGAAGTTTTTATTGGCGCAGGTGTTACTATTGTTGGTGGTGTAGACATTGGCAAAGGTGCTCGCATTGGTGCAGGCTCAGTAGTAGTAGCTCCGGTAAAAGCAGGTGAAACCGTTTTTGGTAATCCAGCTCAAGCAATAAAAGCATAGACCAACTACGTCAGGATCACTACCCAGACCGTTGTCAGATAGGTTGTTGATTATAATCGATTAGCAGATAAAAAATAATAACGATGTCGCGAATTTCTGAAACCGATTTGATTTTACGCAACGATGGAAGTGTTTACCACCTTAACCTACTGCCCAAGCATATTCAAGGTACTGTCATAACCGTGGGCGATCCCAGTCGGGTGTATTTAGTGAGTCAATATTTTGATGAGGTAGAGTTCGAAATGAATCAACGTGAGTTTATCACCCACGTAGGAACGTACAACAACAAAAAAGTAACCGTTATTAGCACGGGTATTGGCACCGATAACATTGAAATATTCTTTACTGAGTTAGATGCGCTGGTAAACATCGACTTAAAAACACGGGAGCCGAAAGCCCGCAAAAAAAAGTTAAAGGTTATTCGCATCGGTACATCGGGTGCATTGCAAGAAGATATCCCGTTAGGAACACATCTGGTTTCTGATTATGCCGTGGGGCTAGATAACCTCATGAATTATTATAACCTGGAAATGGATCGGTTTGAAGAAGACATGGCACAAGCTATTTATGAGCGTGCTAAACTTCCTGCTAAACCATATGTAGTAAGGGGCTCTGCATCGCTGCGCGAGCAAATTGGGTTTGATATGGTAATCGGCAATACTGTAACAGCACCCGGCTTTTATGCACCACAAGGAAGAGTAATGCGCATTCCTACAAAATATCCAAAACTGTTAGATGAACTTAGCTACTTCCACAGTGCTTCTTCTGATTTCTGGCTCACTAATTTTGAAATGGAAACAGCTGGTTATTATGCTATGGCCAGACTTCTAGGCCATGACGTACTAAGCGTTAACGCCATTATTGCTAATCGCATCAAAAAGAAATTTTCGAAAGACCCGAACAAGGTTATCGATGAATTAATACAAAAAGTGCTTGAGCGTATTTAGTCTGTTTACCTGGCAACCGCACTATCCATGCGCATAATATGTCGCCCGGCTTTATACGGCTCATTATTATAGAACCCGGAGAGTACCCGATGTGCTATTTGTTCAATAACTAATTCATCATCTGTTTTTCCTTCTTTTCCACGCCAGAACACCCGGTTTGGATGACGTTTCATATCATCGATGTACGATTGTGCGTGAACATACTGTTCGTCTGTGAAGCTAATCGTAAAGCAGGTTTTTACTCGTTTTGTTTCCATGCCAAGCTGTTTTACAAGGGTTATGCCAGAAGTATTATAGGATAATGGTAGTAAAAAAGCACTTCCAGTAATACCTGCCGCCCGTCTGCGGTCAAAAGTGTTCGCGACCGAAACACCCAGCCAAGGGGTGTGTTTAAAATAAGATGTTAAATGGCGCTGTCATAACTATGAAAAGTTTGCGACTAAACACGTTTTAATAACTTGCAGCCCAAATGAGAGACTGTACAATTTTTGAATTAGCCAATGGCATTCGGGTGGTTCATCAGCATTTGCCGGCCACCGCCATCGTGCATTGTGGAATTTTTTTGGGCATTGGTAGTCGTGATGAAACCCTAGCGAACCAAGGTATTGCCCATTTCTGGGAACACATGGCATTTAAAGGAACCCGAAAACGTAATGCGCTCGATATTATCAATAGTCTGGATGCAGTAGGTGGTGAACTCAATGCCTATACCGAAAAAGAAAAAATAGTTTTTTACGCCTCGGTGCGCGATCAATACTTTGAACATGCTGTAGACGTATTGACGGATATTACCTTCAACTCCATTTTTCCAGAGAAAGAATTGGAAAAAGAACGCGGTGTAATTTTGGAAGAAATGGGAATGTATTTCGATAGCCCCGATGATTCACTGCAAGACGAACTCGAAGCAGTGATCTTCAAAAATCATCCGATGGGAATGAACATTTTAGGGCGAGAAGAAACCATTCTAAATTTTCGTAAGAATGATTTTAGGGATTTCTTTAAAGAGCATGCCGATAGCCGAAGAATCGTATTTAGCTGTGCCGGTAACATTTCACTCGATGAAGTAGAGCGACTGGCAAAAAAATATTTAGAGCGTAAAAGTTCATTTCGATCAACCAAAAAACGCAAGAAGTACACGGCCTATCATAAACGTGAAAAAGTATTACCACGCGGTGTCAAGCAAACACGCTGTGCCATTGGCCGCGATGCTTACCCCATGTTGCACGAAAACAGAATACCCCTTTATGTATTGGTCAATATGCTCGGTGGGCCAGGTATGAATTCCCGATTAAATTTATCGGTGCGCGAACGCTATGGACTCGTGTATTCAATTGATGCACACTATGTGTCGTACACCGATACCGGTATGCTGGCCATTTACTTTGGTACGGAGCCCAAGCAAGTAAAAAAATGCCTGACTTTAATTCGTAAAGAACTCGATCGATTCTGCGATCGAAAACTAACGCCACGACAACTGGCACAAGCCAAAGAACAAATCAAAGGACAATTAGCGATGGCCGAAGAAAACAATTTAGGGCTCATGATTATGATGGGACGATCGGTGTTAGATTTCGGTAGAGTACCTTTATTATCGGAAGTATTTAATAAGATCGATTCCGTAGAGGCGTTAACTATTCAGCAAGTAGCCAACGAAATGTTTGCAGAAGATGGTCTTAGCTATTTGATGATGGAGCCAGTGCTTCCAACAGTATAAATATTTTATGTACGCTAGTTTGTATGGAAGTTATCAATGAAGATTTACAACAATATGCTGAGCAACATACCTCAGCCGAAAGTACAACCTTAGCAAAAATCAATCGCGATACACATGCCAAGGTATTGCGACCACGCATGCTATCGGGTCACTTACAAGGTAGGGTACTGGCTATGATTAGTCAGATGATTACTCCATCGCACATTCTAGAAATTGGTACATATACTGGTTACTCAGCTATTTGTTTGGCCGAGGGTCTTACCACAAATGGAAAAATTACTACTATCGATATTAATGAAGAGTTAGAAGAAAGCGTTCGCACTTATTTTGAAGCTGCCCAACTTACTCATCAAATTGATTACCGTATTGGCGATGCACAACAAATTATTCCAACCTTAACCGATACGTTCGATTTAGTTTTTATTGATGCTGATAAAGAAAATTACAGCACCTACTATGATCTGGTATTTGACAAAGTAAGACCCGGAGGTTTTATATTAGCTGATAATGTATTGTGGAGTGGCAAGGTGTTAATGACTAAACCGGATAAAGACACTTTAGCCATACTCGACTTTAATAAAAAAATTCAACGCGATAAACGGGTGGAGAATGTACTCCTTCCTATTCGCGATGGTATTATGTTGATAAGAAAGGTATCTTTGTAAAACTTATTACGCTGAAAAAATGAAAGGACTTCTCGCGCTATTTTTTGCAACCAGTATTTCGGTTGCTGCGCAGCCTCCTCAGGTTCCGCACAAAATGCAATTTGCCGGTATAACACTCACCATTCGTGATGATGCCCGCAAAGAAATACAGAAAGATGTCGATGCACTCACACAATCGCCCAAACATCACAACATTAAAGTAGAACGCGCCAAAACCTACTTCCCCATCATCGAAAAGGTATTTCAGGAAGAGCGTGTACCAGATGATTTCAAATACTTAGTACTTCAAGAAAGCGCGCTTATTCCCGATGCGGTTTCTGTTTCGAATGCAGTTGGCTTTTGGCAGTTTAAAGACTTTACCGCAGCCGAAATGGGTTTGCGTATGGATCGCGATATTGACGAACGCCTTAATATTGTTTCGTCTACGCGTGCCGCAGCACAGTATCTCAAAAAAAATAATTTCTACTTCAATAATTGGGTGTATGCCCTACAAGCTTATCAAATGGGTGCCGGTGGCGTTATGAAAGCTGTGAAAGACAGTCAAAGCGGAGCCAAGCACATGGAAATTACCAGCAGCACATATTGGTATGTGAAGAAATTCTTAGCCCATAAAGTAGCGTTCGAAACAGCAGTGAAAGGCGAAGGGCAACTCAAAATGCTCACCTACGAAACCCAATCTGCTAAATCGTTAAAAGAACTGGCCAATGAAATTCAACTAGACGAACAAGAATTGAGGCAGTATAACAAATGGACAAAGTCAGGAAATATTCCGGGCGACAAACGTTACATAGTAGCAATTCCGGTAGTTGGCAATCCATCGGTAATAAAATTACCCGAAACCGTTTCCGCCAGCATCAACGATCAAGATCAGGCCAAACCCAATTCTGCTACTTCGAAACATCCTAACGTAACTGCTATTCCAAAAGAAGAGCGCAAGAAAATTAATGGCATTGTAGCTATCCGCGCAGGCGCAGCAGATACCCCTGCAAAACTGGCTGAAAAAGCGGGAGTCAACCTCTCTACCTTTTTAAAGTGGAACGATATCTCGATTAGCACGCGCATAACCGAAGGCGATTACTATTTGCTGGGTAAAAAGCGTAATCGCGCTAGCGAAGCTTATCATAAGGTATCTGCTGGAGAAAATCTGTGGGCTATTAGCCAACAGTATGGTGTGCAACAAAAAGCACTAAAGCGCTTCAACAAAATTGAATCCGATCGCGAAGTAAAAGAAGGTATGACGTTATGGTTGGCCTCTGCACGTCCGAAAGAAAGTACCATGAGCACTGCCTCTGGTCCCGTAGTAGAAGTAGATAATGCAAAAACCTTTAACTGGAGTTTAGATGGTGGCCAAACCCAACCTGTTGCTTCTACCAAACAAATTGTTGTTGCAACATCTACTAAGGATGAACCACAACAATTACCTGTTGATTCTACGAAAACCTTACAAATAGATACTACCCCCATTAAACAGGTAGTAGAAATTGCTCCAATAAAGATTGAAACCCCGATTATCGAAAAGAAAACAGAGCATGTGGTACAGCCAGGAGAAACGCTTTATGGTATTGCCCGCGAATATGGTCTGGATGTAATGGAACTGGTGCGTTGGAACGAACTTAATTTACAGGAAGGAATTAAGCCCAAGCAGGTGCTAAAATTAGTTGGTAGTCAACCAGTTGCAGAACAACAACCGGAAGTTAAAAACACACCGGGTAACGAACACATTGTAATTGGCTCCGACACGCTCTATAGTATTGCCAGAAAGTATGGAGTAACCATAAAAGAATTAATGGACTGGAATCAGAAAACAGATTTTTCAATATCCGTTGGCGAGCGTCTGCTCATAAAACCAAAGTAATCCACCGTAAAATGCTTTTTTGGATGATTTGTTACTTACGTTCTCGATTTTTTGGCGAACGATATCAATTAACCTAAAAAAGGATATTTTTGTGGTTTCCTAAATTCACCGTGTAGATCGACTTATAAGATATTGATGGAAACAGATTTAAAAGCCATAGACCTCGTAATGCTTGTTGATGATAACGATACTGATAATTTCATCAGTAAGAGAATCATTGAAATTACCCGGTTTGCCAAGAAGGTAGAAGTTAAAGGTTCTGGAAAGGCTGCACTCGATTATTTACGCGATAATCAAAACAGCGCAGATGATTTACCAAGCTTAATTTTTCTTGATATCAATATGCCTATTGTAGATGGCTTTGTCTTTTTATACGAGTTCGAAAAATTTAATGAGCTGGTTCGCAATAAGTGCAAGGTCATTATTCTATCAAGTTCGGACAACAAGCGCGACATCGATAAAATCGTTAATAATAATCACGTTATTAAGTTTATCACCAAGCCCCTGACGGAAGTAGCGCTTGACGAAATTAAATTAAACAGTATTTAATATTCAGCATTTTAAGGTTTTTGTTTTATTTTTAGCCAACACTTTATTTGCATGAATTGTCCATTAGCCAGGCCTATCGTAAAGAATGATTATGGTAAGGGTGTGTTGTTTATGTCCTCTCAAAAATTAATTGTTAACAGATGAAAACTCGTTTTACTGCATTAGCTATTCTTATGAGTAGCTTTTTTTGTGTCGCTGTTCAAGCTCAAATTGTTAAACCCGACACACTCTCGAATTGGAAAAAGAAGTTGGTTTTGAATCTCAATGTCAATCAAGCCTCCTTCTCAAGCAACTGGAAGGCCGGAGGTATTAACTCCATCGGCCTAAACAGTTTGTTTAACTACAAAGCAAACTATGCTAAAAACAAAACTACTTGGGACAATGAAATTGATTTCCTCTTTGGGTTTGTTAATAACTCAGGGCAGGGTTATCGCAAAACTGTTGACCGGATTTACATGGACACCAAGGTAGGTCATAAAATCAGCGAAAATTGGGATCTATTCACCTCCATGAACTTCCTTTCTCAATTTGCTCCCGGCTACCGGTTTAATGATGATAACACCAGCTTACTTATCTCTGATGTTTTTGCTCCAGCCTTTATAACCAGTGCTTGGGGTTTGCAATATCAGCCAGTTGATTATTTTAAAGTACGTGTATCTCCTTTTGCACCTCGGGTAACTATTGTTCGCGATAATAATGGCCGCTTCGATGCCGTTGACTTAGTAAGTCCTTATGGTGTACCAGTAGGCGAATCGACTCGCTATGAATGGTTGGCGTTTCAATTAACGGCCGATTTTACTAAAGAGATCGCTAAGAACATGACCCTTAACTGGCGATACTTTATGTTTGCCAATTATGAAACACTAGCCTGGAAGACCATCGATCATCGATTAGATGTGATGTTCAATGCCAAAGTAAACCGATTTATTACGGTAGGTCTAGGCGGAATTTTGCTATATGATTTCGACCAAGATAGCGGTGTGCAAATAAGTCAGGCCTTTAATCTCGGTTTTGCTTTTACGTATCAAAACTTTGAAGGAAAATAAGAACCTCATTTATTTAATAATGAAGAGCTCGGATTTACCCCGAGCTTTTTTATTTTCATTACCTGATACTTTTATCTTGCACTAAAAATCTGGATATGGCTAAAACAAAATTTGTTGAGGCAATCGCCAATGCATACACTAATCACCTCCCGTCCATTTATCTGGGCGCAGGTATTTACAATCAAGAAGTGCTAGCAGACGCAAAAGTTTACTTACCCTTGCGCATGATGAACCGCCACGGACTCATTACAGGTGCTACTGGTTCGGGTAAAACCAGAACACTGCAACTTATGGCCGAGCAGTTATCAGCCGCTGGTGTACCCGTATTTATGCCCGATATGAAAGGCGATCTTTCGGGAATGGCAACGGCTGGTGTAACCAATCAAAAAATTAATGAGCGTAGTGAAGCCATTAACGTGGCGTATAACCCATCTGGATTTCCGGTTGAGCTATATTCATTAAGTGGAAAGTTAGGGGCACAAATGCGTGCAACCGTTACCGAGTTTGGTCCTGCATTACTGAGTAAAATACTAGGCTTAAACGATACACAAACAGGTGTATTGAATATTATTTTTAAATACGCAGATGAAAAACAATTACCGATTGTTGACTTCACGGATTTAAAAAAAGTACTTAACTACCTTACCGAAGGTGCTGGTGCTGCCGAAATTAAAAATGATTACGGCAGAATATCCTCGGCCAGCGCAGCCACTATACTCCGTAAAATCATTGTTTTAGAGCAACAAGGTATTCATCAAATTTTTGGTGAGCCCTCTTTTGATACCAGCGACCTCTTTGAAAAAGTTGATGGGCGTGGTGTAATTAGTTTGCTCAACGTATCCGACATACAAAATCAGCCCGGCATTTTTTCCACCTTTATGCTGGCGCTTTTGGCTGAACTCTATCAAGAGTTGCCCGAAGCAGGCGATTTAGATAAACCCAAATTGGTATTCTTTTTAGATGAAGCTCACCTCCTCTTTAAAGATGCTCCAAAAGTTTTTCTAGATCAGGTTGATCAGATTATCCGACTGATACGATCGAAAGGAGTTGGTGTATTTTTTTGCACACAGCTTACACAAGATATACCGGCTGCGGTGCTATCGCAGTTAGGGAATCGCGTACATCATGTTATTCGCGCCTTCACACCAAACGATGTAAAAGCACTAAGAGAAACGGTAAAAACTTTTCCACGCTCCGAGTTCTACGACATGGAGCAACAGTTTACTCAACTCGGTACCGGGCAAGCATTTATTACGGTGCTCAACGAAAAAGGTATTCCTACAGAAACCGTAGTTACTCACCTAGCACCACCTGCTTCGCATATGGGGCCCTTATTAAATGCCGACTATCAGCAATTACTTAACGAATCCGTGGTGTTTAAGAAGTATGAAAAAACTATCGATCCACAAAGTGCCTTTGAAATTTTAGAAGAGCGCATGCAGGAACAAGCAGCTGCACAAGCCACTACACAACAAAAAAATGAACCAAAAACAACCACTAGCCGAAAAGGTAAATCTACTTTTGAAGAAGTCATGTCATCAACTATGGCACGGCAGGTAGGCCGCGAGTTAGTTCGGGGTGTGTTTGGTGTACTCTTTGGGAAAACAACAACGCGAAGAAAAACTACCCGAAGAGGTGGATTATTTTAACAACTAAGCATGAGCCACGTAACAAAAACTGAAACGGGTATAGACCTAAACAAGATCAAGTATCCGAAAGTAAAAAAATTTCTGGATGTCTTTGGCCTTCACTCAGATAGTGGGTTTTCCCAATTTAAAGCCGATTGCTACACGCCCGAAGATGATCAAGCCTTTCACCTGCACTACGAAGAATTTACAATAGAAAAAAATATTGAGTTAGTTTGGAATACCTACAAGAGCATATCTCCCAAAGAAGCTTGGCAAGGTGATATGGTACGGTTTGGTTTATTGTATTGCCGCCAAACAAAAAATATTACCTATGCCGATAGTGCCTATGCAGGTATGAATCCAGGACAAGTACTTATTTTAAATCTGCGCTTTCTTTTCGGCTTATTTAATTTGGCTGTTGCCCACGAAGTAATGGAAGTAAACGATAGTGAAAAGAGTATGAAACTATGCTACATGCAAGGTGGTGCTTCAAAAGGCTCGCAGTGGATTACCCTACACAGCACACCCGAAGGCTTTACATTAATAAAACACAAAACTCGATACTCTAGCGGATCTGCTTTTCGGGATACGAAACTTTACCCGATGTTTCATACGAAGGCGATCCGTGAATTTCACGGTAATGTAAAACGCCTGTTAAGTGCCTAGTGTTGTTTGATTAGGATTTAGTTTTTTTATGAATTGCTTTTTCTGCACGCTTCTTAGCTACACTCTTTTTGTAATCGAACCACTTATCTTCATTTAACTTTCGCATTAAATTATCTGTTGTGCGCTGCACCGTTAAATTCCATAACCCACGTAGTTTCATGGGTAAACCATAGCCCATTGTTCGCACAGAGAGTCCGAAACCACCTTCCAGGTATTCGATGTGATGCCAATACCCACTCGGCATAAATAACGTATCACCATGCTCCAAAATTACGGTGTATCCTTTGGCGTATCCTAATCCAGGGAAAGTTTCGTAATCTGGGTTATCTACATCAACAATGGAGTGTACATTAAAAGGTAGTCTGTATAAAAGAGGTGATTGATCGGGCGCAAAAAGAACCACCCGCTTTCGACCATGAAACTGAGTAAGAAAAACGTTACTCATATCAATATCTTGATGCATGCGCACAATAGACTTAGCCGGGCCGAAAAACATAAACGGCACTTTTATATATCCCGACACAATATCTGGATAGTCAAAATCTTTAAGTAGTGCAGGTTTATGCTTAAAAATTGGAAACAAAAACAAGCGAAGGTCGGTAGGCTCACGCTCAATCAAGTTCAGGTATTCATCAAAACGCATCGTTGCATTAGGCACCTGCAAAGTTTTAGAGATATCTTCTTTCCGGTTGCCAAATAACCCCACTTCAATGTTACCCATGGTTTCACGGAAAAAATCCATGGTCCACTTGGTATACGCAGGGTATTTTTTCCATAGACCACGAAGTACTACTGGCTTTTGTGGGCGATAGTAAGTTTTTTGGAATTCTTCTCGTGTAATGGTTGTCCCATCCACTACCGGAACGGGGGTATGTACATCAATGGCCATAGTTTAACTAAATATGCTGCAAAAATAAGTGATTTTAAGAAATAGTACTTAGTAGAAAATGATTGTAAAAACGTAAATGCTCTGTAATGGCAACTTAATTTTTTAAGTTTTAGACTATAAATTGGCTTTTATCCTAACTGGAAGGTTTGCTGCACATAATACTTCAAATTAGAAATCTGTGTCTAGACCTAACCGATCCTTCAACTCTTGAAGCACCGGGTTTTTAGTTAACAGGTAGGTGAATTTATCGCGACTGGTATAGATTATTTTCGTATCGTCTACCTCACTCATTACACCCTTTACCAAAATAGTGTTGTTTTTAAGGCGTTCGCGTAATAACGTTGTTAACTCACTTTTAATATTATTCAACATCGTTTCCTGCACCATACTTAACAAATTTACTTCAACAGTCGATTCGTTTAGCGTGAAGGGTTGGGCGAGTAATTGGTACTCAGCTTGGTACATTTTGCGTTGTTCGGCAAATTCTAACCAAACTTGGTGCAGTGCTTCTTTTGTAAAGGGTTGATTATCTTCTGCTGCCACCTCTGCGATCTGTTCCTTACTTTTTTTGGGTTCAGCTTTTAGCAGATCAGTGATCCGAACGGTGGTTTTTGTACTTGGCTTCGTAAATGGCTTTTCGGTTAATGATGGTGGAGCTACAGCTTCAGTCACCGTTTTAGCGCTTTCAGCTAGCGATTTTTCGATGATTGGAGCTGTTACCACTTGCTCATCATCAGATACCGGATCTGTTACATTATTTTTTTTTTTAACCCATCCATCGGATGATTCAGCTGGTTGGCTTGTAGTACGTGCACTACATGCGCCATTTTCATTAATGCCAGTTCAACAGAAAGCCGCTGGTTTTTACTGGCCTTGTAATAGATATCGCATTGGTTGGCAATGTTCAACCAGGTAAGCAGCCACGATGCAGGCGATGCGCTAGCTTGCTCAGCATATTTTTTCTTAACACTATCGGGTACTTCCATGAGGTTTACCGTACGAGCGTCTTGCGATACCAACAGATTTCGAAAGTGCTCGCTCAACCCGATAATAAAATTATGGCCATCAAAACCTTTACGCAGCACCTCATCAAATAAAATCAAGGGTTGTGTATGGTTCTGAGATAATAGGCCATCAACTATCTGGAAATAGTAGTCGTAGTCAAGAATGTGAAGATTACTTAAGGTAGCCTTAAAGGTAACTCCACCTCCGGCTGCGTACGTAACCATTAAATCGAAAATCGACAGCGCATCACGTAAAGCACCATCGGCTTTTTGCGAGATTAAGTGCAGCGCTTCATCTTCGGTAGGGATATTTTCGTGCTGCGCAATTTTTTTAAGGTGTTGCGCAATGTCGCTTATTTGAATTCTATTGAAATCGAATATTTGACAACGTGATAATATGGTAGGAATAACCTTGTGCTTTTCGGTAGTGGCCAAAATGAAAATGGCGTAGCTAGGTGGCTCCTCGAGTGTTTTTAGAAACGCATTGAAGGCCGCGTTAGAAAGCATATGTACCTCGTCTATAATATAGACTTTAAACTTGCCAAACTGTGGAGGGTAGCGCACTTGGTCAATCAGGTTTCTAATATCTTCTACCGAATTGTTTGAAGCCGCATCTAACTCGAATATATTCAAGGAGTTGGTTTCCGCCTTTTCTTCAAAACCATTTATTAAGCGGGCTACGATACGTGCGCAGGTGGTTTTTCCGACACCGCGAGGCCCACAAAAAAGAAGTGCTTGGGCCAGCTTGTTTGTATCAATAGCATTTTTTAGGGTAGTAGTAATATGCTCTTGGCCAACCACTTCATCAAACCCCGTGGGGCGGTACTTTCGAGCTGATACAACAAAATTCTCCATGCGAAGGCGCAAGATAGAACGCAATTATTAATTGGCAATTGTTAAACGTTCAATTCGCAAACAGAAAAAAAATGTTTGTTTTGAAATCCTCGCATCTGAGAAGTATGGTGTCGGCACAATCAAGCGAGAACTATTTTAACGCTATATTTGTCTCCCTTTTGCCATGGAAAGCTGTACCAGCGAAACATGGAAAAGTAATGGGGCCGACCGGTTTTGACAGGATGCCTGAGGTCGTATATAAGCATGCAGGCTCATGGAATGAGAGCCTTGAAAGATAGTTCCAAACCATACTTGGCGAGTCTAACTACGCCATGGCTGCCTAATTTAGCGAACTGCTAAGTTACGCCTCGTCCCGATAAGATCGGGAAAGCCATCATCGCGCAATACTGTTGTTTTGCAGGTATTGAGTCGCGGTGTCGTTATGCAGAACTGCTCCGAGCGATGTTGCTAAGTTCGGCTAAGACAAAGTAACTACGGATACGTTTAGGTTGTTGCCTGCCTTACGCATCTCGACAAGCAAAGGTAACTAAGCATGTAGAAGGTACGAGTTCTTCTTCTCTGGACCAGGGTTCGATTCCCTGCGGCTCCACAACTAATCTTAACAAAAGCTAAAAGCCCGAATCCGCTATGATTTCGGGCTTTTACTTTTACCATCAACCAATTTTAGGGAATACATTAATAAAGAGGCTTACGCATGCCTTGCTTTTAAAGGAATATGCATTGAATACGCCCGAATAGCTCTCCTTTTCCACCACCTCTTCGAGAATTTTAGAACCTTAAATTTTAAAAAAAGTGTATTAAAGTGGAATGTTGATTAAAATTATAACCATGCTAAATCGTTTTCGATAATTTTCTTTCAAATATGGGTCGTTTTGAAACCGTTTTTATAGAATATTAAAAAACTAAAACAAACTAAATCCTTATTCTATGAAGAAAATTAACTTAAACTTCTTGAAAACAACACTTCTGCTTAGCATCGCATTGATGCTCCTTTATGTACCGTTTGCCTCTGCTCAGGAGGAAACAGAGGAAGATGACTTTTCATTTACGGTAATGCTTACCTCCGACAAATTTTTTGGATTTGCTCCCGCGTTTTCTGGGGCTTACTCTGTTAATCCAAAAGTAGATCTTACCTTTTACGGTATTCTATGGTCTGGTGGAACTGGCGGTGGCTGGGGTAACTGGACAGAATTTGGCGTTGGTGCAAACTTTAAAGTAGCCGATGGCTTTAAT
>CAYNKN010000014.1:0-16389 GCA_964397805.1 uncultured Chryseolinea sp.
GAACAAAAATGAACAAGCAAAATGTGTTTGATGACTTTATTGCAGCAGGCGAATACTTGATCTCTGAAAAGTATACTGCCAGCGAATACTTGGCCATTGCCGGTGGATCAAACGGTGGCTTACTAGTAGGTGCAACCATGGCACAGCGCCCTGAACTAGCTAAGGTTGCCTTTCCTGCAGTGGGTGTAATGGATATGCTGCGCTATCATAAGTTTACTGCCGGAGCCGGCTGGGCTTATGATTATGGTACAGCCGATGACTCGAAAGAGATGTTTGAATACTTGCGCACCTACTCACCCGTTCATGCGCTTAGACCAGGCGTTGCATATCCGGCTACTTTAGTAACCACAGCCGATCATGATGATCGTGTAGTGCCGGCACATTCGTTTAAGTTTGCTGCTACTTTGCAGGAGCACCAAGCTGGTGATAATCCGGTACTTATTCGCATTGATGTAAAATCAGGACACGGCTCTTCCAATCTTTCGAAAGCTATAGAGCTGCTAGCCGACCAGTATATTTTTGCCTGGTATAACATGGGTGTAGTTCCTCCTTTGGCAAAAGAAAACATGTAATCACTATTAATAGGCTCCGTACATGTGCGGAGCCATCATCATCATGCAAACATCAACTACAATCCGAATAGGAAAAAAAGAAGACTTGCCACAGGTTTTAGAGCTCATCAAAGAACTGGCACTCTATGAGCGTGCGCCTCATGAAGTAACGAACACCGTAGCGCGCATGGAAGAAGATGGATTCGGGCAAAATCCCATCTACGGACTTTTTGTAGCAGAGACCAATAAGGGCATTGTCGGGATTGCTATTTTTTATTGGCGTTACTCCACCTGGAAAGGTAAGCGACTTTACCTAGAAGATATTGTAGTAACCGAAAAAGAGCGAGGCCAAGGCATTGGTAAACTACTCTTTGATCGAACAATGCAACACGCATTGGATGAACAATGTAGCGGTATGCTATGGCAAGTCCTTGACTGGAATGAACCCGCTATTAATTTTTACAAGAAGTACTATCAGGCAACACTTGACGGATCGTGGATAAATTGCAGCTTAGAGCGCGCGCAATTAGCGCAATTGCTAAACTCAACACCTTAAAAAAATTGTTGATTGCCTTAAACACCAACACGCAAAATAGCTCGAAGCGGAATAGACTTTCCTTCGCGTAAGTCTACAAACTTTTGTCCCAGATCAATTAAGTTAGAAGTTAACTCCACCTCTTCACCGGTAGCGAGTTTCACAATCAGACTTACTTCTTCGTGTTCAACATGCGTAAGAGCCATTGCACTTTCTAGTTGATGTCTTCTGGTTGTTCGTTCCTCTGCCGTAGCCAAAACATCTTCTTCTAAAAAATTTAATTGATCTATTTCTGAAAGAGGAACTTTACGATGTGCGAGCATAACCAGTTGTTTTTATGAACGAAAAATTTCTTGAATAAGAACAACCAATTTGTTGGTTTGGTTTCCACTATACTTCTTCTAGAAGCGTTCTAAAGGCTACATGTCTTCCATTAAATCGCGCTTTGTGTTCTTCTATTAATGTAGGTGCAAATTTTTCGAGGTACATGTTTACGTGATTTATGGAGGGTGCAAAGTACTGAACGCTATACGAAATAGTGCCATCTTCTTGATCGTGCAGCACCTTATAGATTTTAGCATACTCGAACATGCCGGTGTCTAACACGCGCTGCATGTGTATTTCTTTCATCCATTGAAGCCATTCGAGTTCAATATCCCGATCGATCCCTACGGTTACATTATATAATAGCATGCGCCAAAGGTAAGGCTTCCGCTTGATTTTAAAATGACTAACCAACAACCCAATACCACAAAATTACTTATCACGAAGGTATTTGATAAATCTTGCTAACAATTTCGCGCCAATCATGTTTTGAGTGCACAATCATTAAAACTTTACAAACTGCTACCTTGCGCCCCGAATTAATCGTTTCTTATTAACTACTTTATGAAAAGAGTTTTTATTGTCTTGGTTTTACTGTTAACTGCACTCCATACTTTTGCACAACAAGGAATTATAAAAGGAAAAGTTTTTAATAAAGTAAGTAACGAACCTGTACCTTTTGCCAATGTTATCCTCAGAGGAACTGCCATTGGCGCGGCTGCTAATGAGGCAGGCGATTTTGAAATTACCAATTTAAAGCCTGGACAATATAATGTTGAGGCTTCTTTTGTTGGTTTTAAACCTCTTGTGGTATTTGAGGTAGAGGTAACTAATGCACGTACTACCTTTGTAAATTTTGATTTAGAAGAAGAAACCAAGAGCCTTGATGAAGTTGTCGTTACGGCAGCCAATACCTTTACTAAATCAGACGACTCGCCACTTTCGCTCCGCACTATTGGCACCACAGAAATTAAGCGAACACCTGGCGGAAATCGCGACATCTCCAGAGTTGTACGCTCCCTACCGGGTGTAGCCTCGCCACCTTCTTTTCGCAACGACATAATTATTAGAGGTGGTGCTCCAAGCGAAAATACTTTTTACTTAGATGGCATTCAGATTCCGGTAATCAATCATTTTCAAACACAAGGATCATCTGGCGGGCCTGTAGGTATTATCAATGTTGATTTACTAAAAGAGGTAAGTTTTTATTCGGGTGCCTTTCCGGCTAATCGAGGCAACACCATGAGTTCTGTTTTTGATTTTCAATTGAAAGATGGCCGTACCGATAAATGGGCGTTTAATGGCATTGTTGGTGCTACTGATTTAGGGCTAACGTTCGATGGCCCGATATCGAAAAACTCTTCACTTGTACTTTCTGTGCGCAGGTCTTATTTAAAATTTTTGTTCAACTTATTTAATCTTCCCTTTTTACCTGTTTACAACGATCTGCAGTTTAAATACAAATACAAAATAAACGACAAAAATCAGATTACGCTTTTAGGGATTGGCGCTATTGATGATTTCGAACTTAACTTCGATGCTCCTGCTAATGCATCTACACCAGAAGATCGCGAGGAGGCCGAATACATTCTCAATATTTTACCCGTATCAACCCAATGGAATTATACGGTAGGAATAAAGTACGATCACTTTAGAAAACAGGGTACTACATCGTTTATTGTTAGTCATAATGCGCTCAATAATAAATCGATAAAATATCAAAACAATTTAATTAATGATCCCGACAAACTAATTCAGAACTACAACTCCAGAGAAACAGAAACACGTTTTCGAGTAGAAGATTTCTGGACTAAGAAAGCACTCAAAATAACATACGGACTCTCGCTAGAAAATGGTCGTTATGCTACGGATGACTTCACCAAGTTGGTTACCCAAGAGGGACTAGCCGTTCGTGATTTTAGTTCATTATTACAGCTAAACCGCTGGGCGCTTTTTGCACAAGCTAGTAATACGTTTAAAGAAAGACTTACCGTATCTATTGGCGTGCGTAGCGATGCAAATAATTATTCTGATCAAATGAATAATCTAGCCAACCAAATCTCACCCCGACTTTCTGCATCCTACGCCCTTACACCAGCCATCAATGCAAATTTTAACACCGGTATTTACTATCAACTCCCTGCCTACACGGTTTTAGGATATCGCAACTCAACAACCAACGTATTAGAAAACAAGGAAAATGGCGTTACGTATATTCGTAGCAAGCACTTAGTAAGTGGATTAGAATTTAACTTGGAGCGCAACGCTCGCATTACATTAGAAGGCTTTTATAAGTGGTACGACCAATATCCATTTTTAGTAGAAGATTCAATTTCATTAGCGAACCTTGGTGCCGATTTTGGAATTATTGGAAATGCTCCGGTAACTTCTACTTCTGAAGGGAGGAGTTATGGAATAGAATTCCTGCTTCAGCAAAAATTATATAACGGTTTTTACGGATTACTCTCCTACACGTGGGTGCGCAGTGCCTTTCAAGATAAAAACAATAGACTCGTGCCATCATCGTGGGATAACAGACATTTAGTAAGTGTTACCGGAGGAAAGCGATTTGGTAAAAATTGGGAGCTAGGTTTGCGTTGGCTACTTACTGGTGGTGCTCCCTTTACGCCTGTAAATGTGCAAGAAACCGTAAGGCGCGTAAACTGGGATGTTCGGCCATTTGGTATCCCTGATTATAACCAACTTAATACACAACGGATATCACCGTTTCATCAACTTGATTTGCGCATTGACAAAAAGTATTTCTTTAAGCGCTGGAGTTTAGATGTATACTTCGATGTACAAAATGCTTACAACTATGTAACAAAATTTCAAGATGCAGTGGATATCCAACGAGATGGTAATGGCCAACCAATTATTGATCCAAGCGATACTGATTTCTATATTCCAAAATTTATTCAGAGTACCGCAGGGCAAGTACTTCCTACTATCGGAGTCATTATCGAATTGTGATGTTTTAAAATTTTTATAGGTTATTCACCTGCCACATAATCTTGAAGGTAACTAAACTGTTGTGTTAACATTCCGTCTTCGGCAACAGTGGCTCGCTTTATAATATCATCTGTGTCGGCTACCAACAATGGCTTAAGAATTCGATCAATTAAATCACGGCCAAACTCTTCCGATGCACTTCGCGGTAACTCGCAAGGAAGGTTATCAACCGCCATAACCGTTACGTAGTTACTATCGCTTAACGGAGGATGAATAGTGTCCGTACCAGGGTTGTAATCATACAACGGGTCATCAATAGTACTTGCCTTTTTTGTGCTGGGAATTGATCCTTCAATATCGCAAGTAATGTCGGCTATTATCCGAATAGCAAAATTCGAATCTGTCATTTGCTCGCGAGTAAACAAAACAGGAGCATCCGGATTCCAATACGCACCGGCAATTAACACATTAGCTATGCATGCATATTCCAAAAAATGTGATTCGTACCGATCTGGATGTTGATGAAATTCCTCTCTATTAAAATATCCGCCTTCTTTTCGAGAATGATAATCTGAACTAACCAATTGAACATACACAGGTTCATCAAAAGATCGATTTAAAAAATCATGTGCGTTAACTTTTCGAATACCCGCAGTATCTAACGTTTCCATAGCGCCCCTTCCCACTCGCCCACCTCCGGTTAAAATAATTTTAATGGGAGGTAGTTTAATTTTTCGTAATTCAATTTTCAAATCGTTAACATCAAAGCACTCATACGCTCTGCGCAATGTATAGGTATTATATCGCCTACCGTAAGTCCATAAGGCATTATACGCACCAACGATACCGGCATACCGGCCAAAAGCCACCAGTCTGTTACCTTGCTTATCTTTTAATGCTTCATAATCTACTAACGTGATTTTCTTTTCTAGTATAGCTTTCAACAACCCCCTGTTATAAAGCTGTTTTTTTATAGTATGCGAGAAAAATAAATATGTTTTATTGGGTAGTAAATCACTAATTGGTACTTCCTTAATTCCCATTAAAATATCACACGGGGTAATATCATCAACCACATCAATACCTAGAGCGATATATTCATCGTCCGTAAAACTTCTAACATCACTCTGCTCACATACAATTTTTATATGGGGAAATCGCTGTTCAATTTCTTTTGCTTGTTGCGGTGTAAATGGAACACGCTTATCGGCTGGAATTTTGCCTTCGTGAATAAGGCCGAGGGTAATCGATTTCATACATGCGATTTTGATTTACAAAAATAACCCGTGATGTGGGTATTCATAATAATTAAACAAGTTTAGCTGCGCACGTTGTATCTTTACCTCATGGAGTACCTCATCTTAGCAAGCAGTTGGGTTATTTATTTTTTGTTTCATAGTCTGTTAGCGTCCACCCGAGTGAAAACCTTTTTCTATCGTTATGTAAATCGTATAGCTTACCGATTGGTTTATTCTTTTTTAGCGATTTTTGGTCTGTTCGCACTTCTTTTAGTGAATGCTCGAAGCACACACTATCTTTTTACACCCAACATGTTTACACGCTACTTCAGCCTCATGCTTGCTACATTCAGCATTATAGTCATCCGCTTGGCCTTTAAGCAATATTCGTTAGCCGACTTTTTAGGATTTGGCGAAGAAACCACAATGACATTAAAACGAGAGGGCATTTTAGATTACATTCGTCATCCCATTTACTCAGCTACTATATTAATGGTTTGTGGATTTTTTATTTTTGTTCCAACAATTGCTTCGTTGGTTTCTGCACTTTGCATCTTTAGCTATTTGCCGATTGGCATTTGGTTAGAGGAAAAGAAACTAATTAGCCAACTTGGCGGTCGCTACCTCGAGTATAGAAAAGAAGTGCCTGCCCTAGTCCCAACCTTATCGCGCTTGAAAAATTTACTCCACTAAGAAATATTTTTATTAAATTAACAATCGATAATAAAAAAGCCCAATTAAGTAAGTGTTAGTTTTAATGTGTAGAAGAATTTACACTTCTCAATCAAAAAGCCTTGTTTGTGTTTCGCGTTTCGGTTGAAATGTACCGATTATAATAAATGGATTTAAAGAAACATAATGGTGCAATTGTGTCGTCCCTAAAAAGAAATGAAGGTTTTTAGTTTTGGCAAAGTCATCAAAATATTTCTTCCTCACATCAGCAATTGCTTTTTGTTCATTGCCTTCATGTTTAGATATGCAATTCCAATAGAGCTGACCAGTTTCCCAATCCTCAATCATCATGTGACTTTCTTTCCCTTGATTATCCTTGAAATAAAATTTGAACTTGTAAGGGAGTTTCTGCACTACTTGAAATTTACCCTCTTTGGTTGTCTCAAATAGATTTAGCTGATTCAACTTAGCAAGCTTTTCCTTATCCCATTCCCGATCAACTAACTCGGCAGTAAAATCTAAAATTTCTGTGGGTTTGAATACGGCTAATGATGTACAGACGGTTTTCTCTTTAGACTCAGCAATTAGCTCAGTTAGGTTAAGATAGACTTTTCCCATACAGGCCTTCTTTCGCTCTTCCCAACTTCCATCGTTAGTACCTATGTGGCCGACAACTTTAATTTCGGTATCAATAGTCCTTGGGCGAAAGCTTTCAGGCCTAAAGTCACTTTCGTTTTTAACAAGATCAACTTCAATCCAGTCATACTTTTTGTACTGTTCATTATAGGACTTCTTTCTAAAAGGAATAGGATATAGTCTAATCCATGTTCCATCTTCTCGAAATCCAGCAGTACAAACCAACTCGTCATATTTGGCCGAAAGAGTTGGGTAAGTCTTTACTGCTATTAAAACTTTAGTAAGAGCCATTCTTTAAATATGTTCTACCTTATATTTGAAGCTGGGAAGTTTTTCAATGGCTTCTGCCAAGTGCTTACGGTGGCATTGGCAAATGTTGGCTTCAAAACAGGTGAGTGCAATGCGTCTATTTTCCCTCAACAAGTTTAAAATATCAGTCTGGGCTTTTATTGTCTTCGTTAAATTTTGGTTGCGGTAAACGGTAAATAGCTTATCATAATCGGCTTGGGTAGCTAATTCCTGACGTTGTTCGGATTGAATGCCAACTTCCGGAATATGTATATATTTTATTCCTAAGCTCTCGCAATATCTTTTGAGTAATGTTTTGCTAAAACCGTATTTCATACTGAGTGCGTTGTTGCGTACATCCACTAAAACCTTCACATCATTTTTTAGTAAGCGCACTAAATATTCTTCAAGAGAAATGCCTTCATAGCCAATGGTAAACAAAACAGTTCTGATGCCATTGGGCTTAGCGGCTTTCACATTTTCAAGTTCGTCCTTATCCAAAATATCTACAGCCACTTCACTTCTGGTGGCAAAAAACGGATAATTAACGTAGGTGTATCTCATTAATGAATTCGCACTCATCTTACCATATTCTGACTTTACATCTTTTAGGTGTTTAAAATCTTCAGGCTTTACCAATTTCAAATAGTCAGTCTTGTCAAGCTTGGCAAAATGCTTCTGCGATTCTAGCAAAAGACCTTTGGAAGCCATTGTTGTTAAATCTGCATTAGCTGAGTACGAGTAGCAACCGTATTTGTACGGAACAAAATCATATTCAGGTTTGGACTGTCTCAATGTAAAAAGGAAGAGCAATTTTTGTAACCGGATTTTATCAAGTTGTCCATCAAAAAGTTGCAATAAGGCAAGTATTATTTTTCGTCTGTAAAACACAATACAAAACTAATGTTTTTTAAAACCTATTCAAGGCCATTTTATGTTCAGATTAGTCTTTTCTCTTAAGCACTCATCATATGCAATGTATTGAGCTTAATAAAACTCGATGGAGGAAATTTTCTTGCTGAACTACCATCAACCCCTAATTAATCGCATCTTCAAAATGCATAATTTCTGGCAGAGCCTTTAGCTTAACGGAAACAATATCAAAACGAATATGTCCTTGCCAATTTGTAGAAAAGATATACTCTTCAGCGGCTTCAAAAATTTTTCGAGCTTTATGATCATCCACAAAATCCTCTGGCTCGCCATAATCAGTTGAGGTGCGTGTCTTTACCTCCACAAAAATTAGCCAGTCTTGCTTTCTGATAATCAAATCTATTTCTGCATGTTTAAATCGATAATTTCGACAGACAATCTCAAATCCTTTTTGCTTTAAAAAGTTAGCCGCCAGATTTTCGCCTTTGGTTCCGGTTTTAATTTTATCGCTCACAATTAAATTCTACCTTTGAAATCCAATTTACTACTATGTCGGCTACAAAAAAATACATTGAAGGATTTACTAAACAACTCGCAGACGCCTTAAAAATCGGACAATCTTTAGACTTAGATCGTCCGGGTAGCGATATCCGAAACATTGTTATTGCAGGCATGGGTGGTTCTGGTATTGGCGCTAATTTAATAGAGTCGCTTACGTTCGGTCGCATACCAATACCCATTACAGTTTGTAAAAGTTATAACATTCCTCAGTTCGTCAGTCCGCATACTCTTTTTATTGGTTGCTCTTACAGTGGCGATACAGAAGAAACAGTTGCTGCGCTGCACAAAGCTTTACTAAAAAGAGCACAAGTTATTGCTATTGCCTCGGGTGGTAAGTTATTAGATATCTGCAAAGAATATAACCTCCACTACATCCAACTCCCTTCGGGTTCAGAAAGTCCGCGCGCTATGCTGCCATATAGTTTAATTGCGTTGATGTATGTACTCTACCACACCAATTTAATGGGCGCAGCCTTTATTAAAGAAACTGAAAATGCCATATCGTTTTTAGATCGTGGTGAGAAGGGGATTCAAGCCGAAGCGGAACTCATTGCGCGAAAGTTAAAAGGCAAATTACCCGTAATCTATTGCGACAATCGGTTATATGCTATGGCGCTACGGTTTCAGCAGCAACTTAATGAAAACGCCAAGCAAATGGCACACATTAATACCTTTCCAGAAATGAACCACAATGAACTTGTGGGCTGGCAGTTTCCAGAAAAATTAATGCCTTTGCTACAGCCTGTTTATCTATATTCCGATCACGATCATGAACGCGTAGAAAAACGAATGGAAATTTGTCGTCCGATTTTTGAAAAAAAATCGAATAGTATTATCGATATCATTGGTGAAGGCGCCTCGCTGTTAGAACAATACTACTACCTGATACACCTTACCGATTGGATTTCGCTTTATCTCGCAAAAGAAAATGGCGTAGAACCCGATCCGATTGAATCGATTATCTACCTAAAAGATGAACTTAGCAAAGTAGTTTATCCTCCTAGGAGTATGTAATTCGATAAAATAAGTATGCGTTAATTTTTATACTTGGCGCGTTGGTTATTGATAAACATAAAGTAAACTTAATTCGCCACGAAAGGCCAGTACCCCACAGCATGCTACCTTTCGGATAATCATTAACCAACTCGTGTATGTCATTATCCAGAAGAAAATTTTTACAAGGCGTCTCATCGGCTACAGTGTTAGCTATTGGTGGTGGAGTTTTTACGATTACTGCCAGCAGGGCTGCCAGTCTAAGCAGCAAATCCATACTTCGTTTTGTTGTGGCATCAGACGGGCACTATGGCCAAGCCAACACACCGAGTGATGAAAATTTCGCTAACCTGGTTCAACATGTTACACAGTACCACACCAGCAACCCAATAGATTTTTGTGTTATCAATGGCGACATCATTCACGATCAAAAAGAATTTCTTGTTCCTGCAAAAGCCTTTTTAGATAAGCTTCCGGTAGCATACTATGTTACCAAAGGCAATCATGACATGGTTTCTGATTTCTATTGGGAAGAAATCTGGAAGATGCCTGTCAACACCATTATTCAAAAAGAACATTGCACTTTACTATTGGCCAGTACGTCAAATGAAAAGGGTGAATATTTATGCCCGGATATGTCGTGGATTCGAGCTGCGCTAGAATCAAATAAAAAGAAAAAAAACATTTTTATATTTCTTCATATCCCTCAAAAGAAATGGACAAAGGCATCCATTGACAGCCCCGAATTACTAACACTCTTTGAAAAGTACACTGCTATACGCGCTGTTTTTCATGGCCATGAACACGAAGAAGATCACGTAAAAATGGTTAACCAATTACCGTTTCTGTTTGATGCTCACTTTGGCGGAAATTGGGGTACAGAGTATAAAGGATTTCGTGTTGTGGAACTGTTAACCGACCAGTCGTTGTTAACCTACATGATGAACCCCACAGAAAAAATTAATCAAGCTTCATTCGCACGTTGAATACAATCATCAATAAAAACACAAACTTTATTAATCTTGGTTTAACAGATTACCAAGAGGCTTGGGATTACCAAACGAATCTCTTCGAAAAAATTCTGGCAACAAAAGCTGCCAACAGAAACGTTGATCAGGCACAGCAATTACCTACCGAAAATTTTTTAGTTTTTTGTGAACATCCACACGTGTTTACTATTGGTAAAAGTGGGAAACCACAAAATCTTTTAGTCGCACCCGAAAACCTGTCCAGCATTCAGGCCACTTACTACCCAATCAATCGTGGTGGCGACATTACCTACCACGGCCCTGGTCAGGTTGTTGGTTATCCGGTTATTGATTTAGAAAATTTCTTTACCGATATCCACCAGTATATGCGCCTTTTAGAAGAGGCTGTAATTCAAACACTACACACGTATGCAATTTCTGCTGGCCGTATTCCGGGATTAACTGGAGTTTGGATTGAACCCGAAAACGAAGGTCGCGCTCGAAAAATTTGTGCGCTTGGCGTAAAAACCAGCCGGTGGGTAAGTATGCATGGTTTTGCGTTTAATGTAAACACAAACTTGGACTACTTTAACTACATTGTTCCGTGTGGAATTACTGATAAAGCGGTAACGTCACTTCATCATGAGCTCGGAAGTGAAGTAAACATGCATGAGGTGCAGCACATATTAAAAACAAAAATTGCTGATCTTTTTTGTATGAACCTCATCGAGCAACATGAGCTCCCCTAAAGTATATATTTCGATAGCTTTACCGCTGCTAGCGCTAATACTTTTTTTAGTAACGCGCCCTCACATTCCTACAGTACCCATTGAAAAGCATAAGGGAATTTGTTGGGTAGGCCAGCCTAACGAAATATCAACGCAAGAGATAACAGCCGCTGTATATAATGGAGTTACGTGGATATCGCAAACACCTTTTGCCTGGCAGCGCACAGCCAACGATACGGCTATCCATTTCGAAACATCAACACAAAAAATTTGGTGGGGCGAATCGAAAGAAGGTCTGACTACTACTACAAAGCTAGCACACGCTGCGGGTATTAAAACAATTTTAAAACCCCATATCTGGGTTCGCGAAAGCTGGCCGGGTGAAATTGAAATGAAATCGGAAGCCGATTGGCAACGATGGTTCCAGCAGTACACTAAATTTATACTTTACTATGCCACGCTAGCCGAAGAAGAAAATATAGAGATTCTTTGCATCGGAACAGAACTCCATAAAACCATTAAACAACCGGCATGGAGAGATTTAATAAAGAAAATAAAAGCTATTTATAAAGGAAAACTCACCTATGCCGCCAATTTTGATGGAGAGTTTGAATCAGTTCCCTTTTGGGATGAATTGGATTACATCGGTATTCAAGGATACTTTCCGCTTACAAAAAATGAAAACCCCACAGTAGAAGAGTTGATCGTAGGATGGAAACAACCTATCCGGAGTATGGAGGCAATTCACCGAAAGTTTAAAAAGCCAATCTTGTTAACAGAGCTTGGCTATAAAAGTACAACCGATGCTGGTATTGAGCCATGGCGCTGGCCCGAACGTAATGAACCAAATATTTCGGATCAGACACAAGCTCGTTGTTATCAAGCTTTTTTTCAAACAGTATGGCCACTACCTTGGCTTGAAGGAGTGTATTTTTGGAAGTGGTATCCGCATCCACCAAAAAATTTGGTATTGGGTGATTTTACTCCACAAGGAAAACCGGCTGAAAAAATTATGAAAGAGTGGTTTACTAAACCCTAAAAGCAACAAAAAGACGTAACGTAATTTGTACTATGATTAATGACATTGCTATTCCGGAAGTAAAAAATGTTACACTGGCTGCAGCACGAATAAAAAATCCGGGCGAAAGTGAAGAGTGGAAAGTATACTTGATTAACAAAAATGACTTTCCGATTGAAAATACATTAGTGGCCAGTAAAGGTTATGGCGAAAAAGAAGGCGAGGAACAACGCACTTCCATTCTACGACACTTCCTAGAAACAATACCTGCTCATAGTTCGGCACTTATTGAACCCATCGATCCCAGTGTATTTCATCTCACGAATGAATATTGGGTAAGTTATTATCATGGCTCGCAGATATTCGATAAACGATTTGTATTTGTGCCTGATACGCTCTGTGAGAAAAACTTATCGTTTATTAAAGAACTTGATTTAGAAGGGGTGCTTCACTCATAAAGAAATCTTAATCTGCAGATACATAGCCCAAACTTACAAGTTGCTCATCGTTTTTGATAAGATGATTTTTGCCATTCGCCAATACATACATAACATCAGCAATTTCTTTAACATGGCGATAGAGATGATCTGTAATAATAATACCCTTACGGCTCGTCATTGTTTTCATGTAGTTCTTTAGCGTGTCGATATGCACAGGCATTATTCCTGAAAAAGGCTCGTCTAAAAGTATAAACGTGGCTGGTGTATTTAAAATCAACAACACCTCAATCATCCGAAGTATCCCTCCTGAAATTTCTGGTGGGCGTAATTGCATAACTGCTTCTGCTTCGGGGAAGACATCCAGCAACCGATGTTCTTCTATCTTAAATAATTTTAAGGCACTTCGTATAGATATTGTGTTGGGGATTAAATGATGTTGGGGTAAATAACTTATTTTTTGGGTAAACGATTTAAGCTGAGTGACATCATTTATACGAATAGATTTTGATGTAGGTGTTATTGAACCAAAAGCAATTTTTAGTAAAGTCGATTTCCCGGAACCATTTCTTCCTAACAGTCCAACAATGAAACCTTGTTCACACTTTACATAAATATCAGTAAGTATTTTGGTGAGATCATACGTCATGTATACTCCATCCAGCTCGAGCTTACTATTCATAATACTTTAATAGTTAACCAAGTTAGGGCTATCCAAATGCTAAAGTCGAGCATTATAATATTTCGGTATAATTGTTTTCGAGAATATCCTAGGTTGTGAAAAAAGATAAATTGTTGGGCACAATAAAAATGAAGATAAGCCAGTAAGCCAATCATAGAAAATACTTTCATCCAAAAAACCTGCGCTGCGAAATAAGGTGAGTTGGCCTGCTGAATAAAACCACAACCCAGCACAGAAATCGAAATAGAAACTGCACGAATGTTTTTATAAAAAGTAAGGGTAGCCTTCATAAAAATTTTAAAACAACTATGGTGCCATCCGCAAACAAATCTTTACTTTTAATTCTTAACCGATGTGATCATGCTAAACGAACTCCGCGATATTCTATTTATCGACATTGAAACAGTTGCTGCTACATACAACTACCAACAACTTGACGAGCGCCTCAAAACCCAATGGGCACGAAAGGCTAACTTCTTTAAAAAAGAAAATCAAACCGATGAAGATATCTACATGGAACGAGCCGGCATTTATGCTGAGTTTGGCAAAATAGTGTGCATTGCTGTAGGAAAAATTTTTGAAACAGAAAGTGGTGAGCCCGGAATAAAAACAAAAGCATATAGCGGAGATACGGAAAAGGAAGTGCTCCAAAATTTTTGTGCTATGTTGGAAAAATCAGGAACGGCAACCAGATTTTGTGCGCATAACGGCAAAGAGTTCGACTACCCGTATCTGTGCCGTAGAATTCTAGTAAATGGATTATCCCTCCCGAGTACCTTGAATTTGATGGGCAAAAAACCATGGGATGTACCTCATTTAGACACCTTAGAAATGTGGAAGTTTGGCGATTATAAAAATTTCACCTCGCTGGATCTACTCGCGGCTATCTTCAATATACCCTCTAGCAAAAGCGATATCGATGGCAGTCAGGTAAATGCTGTCTATCATGTTGAAAATAACCTCCCTAAAATAACTGCCTATTGCCTTCGTGACGTAGTGGTGCTGGCACAACTCTTTCTTCGCCTGAAAGGATATCCGTTAATACAATCACAACATATAGTTGTGACGTAAGAAAATTAAAACCCGTACATTCGTAGCGGCAGGTTCTAGCGCCTGTTTTTTAAACATGCAGAAAAAAAGAAAATTAAAAACCAAGAAAAAAGGAAACGATACACGCCAACAATTACAGGAGGCCATCATCCATTTTTTTAATCAACAAGCAGGTAAAGGATTTAGCTTTAAGCAGCTCACGAAGAAACTAAGCCTCAAGAAAAAAGATGATATTAAGTTAGCCGGGCAAATCGTTGACCAACTAGAAGAAAATGGCCACCTACAACTACTCGACAATGGTGGTTACGCCAGCAAATTTGAAACAGAAGCACAGACAGGTATTGTCGATCATGTGAGTTCTCGCTTTGCATATGTAAAACTCGGAAACGATGTACCCGATATTTACATTAAAGCACGCGATTTAAATTCTGCAGTTGATGGCGACACCGTAAAAATTTCCATCCTGCCAACACGCCACGGAGAACACCAGGAAGGTAAAGTAACCGAGATTGTAAAACGCAATCGCACACGATATGTAGGCAAAATTGAAATCTCTAAAAACTTTGCTTTTGTTGTTGTTGACTATCGTAAAATACACGAAGATTTTTTTGTGTACCTCGAAAATATTAATGGCGCACGCGCAGGCGACAAGGTGATTGTAGAAGTAACCTCATGGGGAGAGAACGACCGAAAACCAGAAGCAAAAGTCGTTGATGTATTGGGCAAGGCAGGGGAAAATGAAGCCGAGATACACTCCATCATGGCTGAGTTTGATTTACCCTTTCGCTTTACAGAAAAAATTGAAGAGGTATCTAAAAAAATCAGCGATAAAATTACCGCAGAAGAAATCAAAAAACGTTGGGACTTTCGCGATATCACCACATTTACTATAGATCCGGAAGACGCTAAAGATTTTGATGATGCCATCTCCTTTCGAAAACTTGAACAAGGCGGTTACGAAATCGGAATACACATTGCCGATGTAACCCATTACGTTACGCCTAATTCTCCACTCGATGAAGAAGCTTTCGATCGGGCTACTTCAGTCTACTTAGTAGATCGGACTATACCCATGCTACCCGAGCGTCTATCCAATGAGTTGTGCTCGCTGCGCCCGAAAGAAGACAAGCTTACCTTTGCTGCCGTTTTTGAAATTGATGAAAAAGCTAATGTTAAAAAAGAGTGGTTTGGTCGTACCATTATTCACTCCGACACTCGGTTTTCGTATGAAGAAGCTCAGTTAATTTTAGAAGCAGGACAAGGTGTATTAGCAGAAGAACTGCGAATACTGAATGATATCGCCAAAAAATTACGTAAAGATCGATTTAAGAAAGGTGCTGTAAATTTTGAAACAACCGAAGTAAAATTCAAACTAGATGCCAACGGTAAACCGCTCGCTGTAATTCCAAAAATTCGAAAAGATGCTCATAAACTTATTGAAGAGTTTATGCTGCTGGCCAATAAGCAGGTAGCCACATTTGTTTATAATTATCAGAAGGGAAAAGAAAAGAACACGTTCGTTTATCGAATACACGACTTGCCCAATCCGGATAAAGTAAAAGACTTTTCGGTTTTTGCGCGGCAGTTTGGTCATAAAATGAATGTTGACGAAGGCTCCATCTCCAGCTCATTAAATAAGTTAATGAGTTCTATTGAAGGTAAACCGGAACAGAATATTTTAGAGCAACTGGCTATTCGCACAATGGCGAAAGCAAAATATTCTACCGATGTAAAAGGGCACTTCGGATTAGCGTTCGAACATTACGCACACTTTACTTCTCCAATTCGCAGGTATCCAGATATGATGGTACATCGCTTACTGCAACACTATTTAGATGATGGCAAACCAGTGGGAAAAGCTGAGTATGAACAAAAATGCGTAC
>CAYNKN010000014.1:16399-19675 GCA_964397805.1 uncultured Chryseolinea sp.
TACATGCATCCGAACGCGAAAAACGTGCTGCCGATGCAGAGCGCGCCTCTATTAAATACAAACAAGTAGAGTTTATGGCTACGGCCGAAAAGAAAGCCTACGATGGCCTGATTTCAGGAGTAACCGAATGGGGTATTTACATTGAAATTGTGGAGACTAAATGCGAGGGCATGGTTCGCTTAGCCGACCTAACCGATGACTTTTATGAGTTTGATGAAAAAAACTATCGCATCATTGGTCGTAAAACAAAAAAAGTCTATACACTTGGTGACCGTGTACTCGTGCGCGTTAAAAAAACAGATATCGATAAACGTCTCATCGACTTAGTTTTTGCGACACCAGTAGTTTCTGAATAATTTTCGCCAACTATTTTTGCGCAACTTATTTATCAAAAAAGCATAAGGTTCAGCCTTACGCTAAACAGAATTAATTGTAAAAACATTATGCCGACTGCCCTTCTTGCATACCAAAAATTAATCGAGAAAGAAATCCTTAAAACAAAATACGGTAAGCAACCCATTTCACTATACGAACCTATTCGTTACCTCATGGGCTTAGGTGGCAAACGTCTTCGACCAGTACTTACTGTACTTAGTTACAGTTTGTTTTCTGCTGACGTCAAAAAAGTAATTCCGTACGCTGTAGCCGTAGAAGCCTTTCACAATTTCACACTCATGCATGATGACATCATGGATAAGGCTCCGCTACGAAGAGGAAAGCAGACTGTACATAAAAAATGGAATGTCAACACAGCGATACTTTCAGGCGATGTGATGTTAGTTAAAGTATATGATATGTTTTTGGGGTTGGAGCCAGAGAAGCTAAAAGATGTGCTGCTTGCCTTTAATAAATGTGCAGCCGAAGTATGCGAAGGACAACAATGGGATATGGAATTCGAAACCCGCGATACTGTTTCCGAAGCTGAATACATTAACATGATAAAACTAAAGACAGCCGTACTCTTAGGCTTTAGTTTAGAGCTTGGTGCGATACTCGCCAACGCCCCTTTATCCGATCGTAAAGCGTTACGCGAATTTGGCACCAACATCGGTATTGGCTTTCAACTTAAAGATGATTTACTCGATGCGTATGCTGATCCTAAAAAATTTGGTAAACAGGTAGGTGGTGATATCATCGCCAACAAAAAAACTTTCTTACTCTTAAAAGCTATCGAGAAAGCAACCGGTAAAGAAAAAAAGCAACTCACTACATGGCTTAACGCCACTAAATTTAACAAGAAAGAAAAAGTAGAGGCTGTAAAGAAACTTTACGATACCCTGAAAATTCCTGCACTAACAGAAAAAAAAATCAACTCCTTTTTTGCTAAAGGATTCAAATCACTAGACAATCTGTCTTCGGATAAATCAGTTGATATTCTTCGGCAATATGCAGAGACATTAATTGGCCGGCAATCTTCATACAGCTCATTCTTTTGCATCGCAAAAGTAAATACTTCTAGAAACCATTAGCTCGTATCTACCGGGAGTATGCCCACTGCATATTCACAAATTGTCTAAAATTTATTCTAGAGTTTTTCATTGGTAAAGTGTATCCCATTATCTTTCTCTTTCCAATTCTTAATCACTTATGAAACCACTTGTCTTTACGAAGTTATCTGTTATGATGCTCCTGGAATATTTTATCTGGGGATCATGGTACGTTACCATGGGAACATACATGTCGGAATTTCTCGGTGCTTCCGGAACACAAATCGGCATGGCCTATAGTGCGCTGGCCATCGCCACCATTATCTCTCCATTTTTTGTGGGCATGGTAGCCGATCGATACTTTGCAGCACAACGAATAATGGGTGTGTTGCACGTGGCGGGCGGTGTACTACTTTATCTAGCCACTATGGTTGCCTCCAACTCTTCCTTCTATTGGATCATCCTCGTGTATTCACTTTTATATATGCCCACCATTGCATTATCAAATAGCATTGCCTTTAGTCAAATGACTGATCCCGGCAAACAATTTCCATGGATCAGAGTCTTTGGAACGGTGGGATGGATTTTGGCTGGCGTACTCATTAGTACGATGGATTTAGATAAGTCGGCAGTAACTTTTAAGATGGCTGCCATAGCTTCGCTATCATTAGGAGTTATTAGCTTTATTTTACCCAATACACCACCACAAGGAAAAGCCACAAAAGCTTCTTCGGCTATTGGCACCGAAGCCTTTGTTCTCTTTAAAGATCGCCCCTACCTTATCTTTTTTATTGCCGCTATTTTAGTGTGCATACCACTTTCGTTTTACTACGGCTTTGCCAATGTTTTTTTGAATGAACTCGGTATGGAAAACGTAGCCCTTAAAATGACTTTCGGACAAGTTTCAGAAGCACTGTTTATTTTAGCGATACCTTTTTTATTCAATCAAATTGGTGTGAAGAAAATGTTGTTGTTAGGCATGACCGCCTGGATACTTCGATACGTTTTCTTTGCTTACGGAAATCTGGACGATAATACTTGGATGCTATATGCCGGTATTATTTTACACGGCATTTGTTACGATTTCTTTTTTGTAACAGGTTATATGTATACTGAAAAGAAAGCCGGAGAAAAAATCAAGAATGCCGCACAAGGACTCTTTACGTTCGCCACATATGGTGTAGGTATGGTCATTGGCACACGCTTCTCCGGAATGGCAGCTGACTATTACACTATAGATGGCGCGTACCAATGGAAATCAATTTGGTATGTACCGGCTTACATTGCCGTAGCGGTATTGGTATACTTCATTTTATTCTTCAACGAGAAAAAAGAAATCAAAACAGTTTAACACAACCATCTTTTAAATAACTACTAACCATTTATTTCACATCACCATAACCAACAACCAGTATGAACATTGCCATGTTAGGAACAGGGTTTATCGGCAGGTTTTATGCCGACTCTCTTCAAGGGTATCGAAGTAAAGATAAAATTGTTACCATCTATTCACGCAAAGAAGAGAGCGCTAAAAAATTTGCTACCGATTATGCTGTAGCCTTTTCTACTACCGTGATGGAAGATGCCATTAACAGACCAGAAGTAGAGGTTGTTTGTATTGCACTTCCGAATAATTTACACGAGGAGGCCGTATTACTTTGTTGCAAATACAAGAAAGCCGTAATCTCTACCAAGCCTTTAGGGCGCAATGCTGAAGAAGCAATGCGTATGTTAGTCGCAGTTGAAAAGGCGGGCATCTTTAATGGTTATTTAGAAGATCTGGTATATACCCCGAAGTTTATTAAAGCGCACCAAAGTGTACAAGATGGTGCGTTAGGTAGAGTATTAT
>CAYNKN010000015.1:0-19489 GCA_964397805.1 uncultured Chryseolinea sp.
TGCAGCGGGTAGTGTTTCCGTTGGTTGAGAAACAAGTTGCCTTTCAGGAAGTGAGTTGATTTGTTTACCAAGGCGCCAGTCTGTCCAAGTAACGAAAGTAAGAACCAGGGCTGAGAGAATAAATGCTATGGTGGCCTGACCTAAACGATGAGGTAGTTTAATGGATGAATAAGCACTTTGTAATTTCTCTACAATTTTATTTTGTTGAAGTTGTTGAAGTGCAGAGAGTGTAATGTTGTCTTTCAAGAGTAGATCACTACTTTCTTCAAACTCTGGGAAATGTTGATTGATGTATTGTGTTAACGTATGGTGAGTAATAGAGAATACATGTACCTGATAACTGTATAGTAGAAATACCGTTGCGAAAGAAATACCGAGCACACTATAACTGACTTGAATAGATAAGTTAGTGTTAAAGAGTACCGCACCCAATACAAGTACCAAAACGACTCCCCACAAGGCCGCCTCCGTTAAGCGCAACAATTGATAGTTGCGTTTAAGTTTTTGCAGGTAAGTATGTGGAGTGTTTTTGCTCATTGATTTTTCTTAAACGCAAGTAATCGCTCGGCTACTACAGAAAGTAAAATAAGGATCAACCAAAAAATATCCGTTTCACGGTTCGGTTTTACCAAACTTGCAAGCTGTTTTTTTTGGGTCGTATCTACCGACCAGATTGTTTTTTCGGGTAGTGTACGCATATCATGATTGGCAAGTAGTTGATTATATGCATCGACAGGCAATAGTAATTGTGCTACTTGATTAGTGAGATTTTTTTGCAACGCAACACGTTCTGTAAGTCGTTTAGTAAGTACCCATTGGTTAGATGTTTCAAACGCGAAGAGTTCTTGAGATGGTACTTCTACTTTAGTCGGGTAAATACATTGACTCATTGTATTGGGTTTTGATTTTTCTGAAAGCCAGAATACCCAATCGTCTGATTTTGTTTTCCAATCACTTACTGTTGTTTTTCGTATGGCGATAAACACCGGAGTATTTTGTTGAAGCGATTGCAGTGCAGCAAGAAGTATATTTTTGTCGTGCGTAAAAGCTTCATCGTATGCAATACCTATTCGAAGTGTATCAGGGTTTTTAATAAGACTATCCTGTAATTTGATAGATGAATTTCTTTCCAGGCTACGAGTTGTTTGTAACGTTAGTTGATCAGCAGCGGAGGAAATATTTCGTATCCAAATTGAATCATGTGGTAAACGAATGGCCACTAATGGGTAATTTTTCGGTGACGAGTTTTTACTTATCCACTGAATGTGTTCGGGTAAAGGAATTCGCTTTCCGTTAAAATTATTTAACTTATTAAATGCGAGTATCACCACTTGATCTAGTTTGTGATCATCAAGAGCCTCGACTAACGACCAGTAACTTTTGATAGGTTTGGGTTGCTCGGTGAGTAGCGGAAAATCTTCTGCTAAAAATCGCAATTCAAAATTGTTTCGCTGTAAGCTATCCATGAGCTCCGTAAAGTCGGAATCGTTTTCCAGTTCTTTTTCAATTAATAACCATCGGTTTTTGGATTCTTGTTTAGTAACAACATGCAAGCCACTTAAGAAGAGAACAACCCAAAGCAATAGCAGGCATCGGATAAGAAGCAGCCAATATTCATTAAGTCTAATGGTACTAAATTTTGTCGTGGTTGTGTTTTGAAGGTGACGTAAACTCCCTAGTTTAATTATACTTCCTTCCTTCCGGCTGAGCAAATGAATTCCTATCGGGATCGCCAACCCGCTTAATGCCCATAACCATATTGGTGTTGCAAATGCCATTAGCGATTACTTATTTTTCGTATGCGCAAAAAATCCCGAAGTGTTTTATCCACGGATTCGTTCAGCATCACGAGTTGATAGTGAATATTTTTTTCCAACATCGATCCGCGCCAATGTTGAAGCCATTCGTGAAGACGCTCTTGATACACAGGTTGTTGTTTGTGTGTGTCGGCTTTTAGACGTGTTCCATTTTCTAAATCTTCGAAGGTAAAAGATCCACCATACGAGAGGTCGCGTTCGTTTTGTCCTAGTATTTGAAATACCATTACTTCGTTGCGTGGAGTTTTTAATCGGGTTATAAAATGGGCTAAGTCATTGTTATCATCATACAGATCAGTAATGAATATAATCATTTCCTTTCCGTGATGATCGAATAGAAATTCCAGACTACCTTCCTTTTTCCAAGTGCCTTCGCTTTTTATGTTGATGAGCGTATTGAGAAAGCGCATAAACTGTTGTTGTTCAACGCGTGGTTGCACAGTTTGTACTAAACGTTCATTCACAGCGTAAAGCCCAATGGTATCACTTTGCTTTCTGGCTAAGTAAGCCAATGCGGCAATCATTATTTTGGCATACTGTAATTTGCTCATGCCATTTTCTGTATAGGCCATGGAGTGGCTGGCATCCAACATAAATTTTACAGTGATGTTGGTTTCAATATCAGCTTGCTTAATAAAGTAGCGTTCCGAACGTGCATACATTTTCCAATCTAGTTGGCGTAAGTCATCGCCCGGTTCGTAACCTCGATACTGACTAAATTCTTGTCCGACACCAACAGACTGACTTTTATTACTGCCACTCATAAAACCCTCTACAATAATACGCGCGATGAGTTCCAATCCATTTAAGGTATTGAGTAACTCTGGTTTGAGCAGCGCTTTAATGTCAGGGTTCATACGTTAGATGGTGGACGAAGTAGGGCGTGAAGCGGTGTTCAATAATTTCTCTGTTACTTGATCTGCTGTAATGCCTTCGGCTTCGGCTTTGAAATTCATTAAAATACGGTGGCGCAATACCGGAAAGGCTACCTGCCGAATATCATCTTGCGTTACAGAAAATCTTCCGGATAGTAGTGCGCGTGCCTTAGCCGTTAAAATCATGGCTTGCCCTGCCCGTGGGCCTGCACCCCAACGCACCCATTCGGTAACAAACTTTTCTTCACGTTGATCGGGACGCGTGCCGCGAACAATACGATTAACCATATCAATTAAGTCGCTATTAATATGCACTTCGCGAACATACCGTTGAGCCTCCAGAATGTTGCTGGCGGTTAGTACTTTCAAAACATTCTCTGTTTTTATGCCTGTTGTATTTTCAAGTACGGTTCTTTCTTCTTCGGCTGTTGGGTAGTTGATTTTTATATAAAATAGAAATCGATCGAGTTGTGCTTCGGGTAATGGAAATGTACCAGCTTGCTCAATGGGGTTTTGTGTAGCTAAAATAAAAAAAGGTTTTTCTAATGGGTAAGTAGTACCGGCATAGGTTACTTCAAATTCTTGCATGGCTTCAAGTAAAGCCGATTGTGTTTTTGGTGAAGTCCGGTTGATTTCATCGGCCAAAATAATGTTGGCGAAAATGGGACCTTTATTAAACTTAAAGAATCGCTTGCCGGTGGTATGATCTTCTTCCAATATTTCGGTACCAATAATATCAGACGGCATGAGGTCTGGGGTAAACTGAATTCGCCTAAAGCGTAAATCGATGGCTGCTGCTACAGTTCGGATGAGTAACGTTTTTGCTAAACCGGGTACACCTTCTAACAGCGCATGACCACCAGCTAGAAATGTAATGAGTAACTGGTCGATGGTTTCTTCCTGCCCAACAATTACTTTTTTTATTTCTTGTTTTAATGCATGAAGTTTTCCGATGATATCGGTAACAGCTTGTTCTGTTTCTTTTAGTTCGGGTGTCATAATGTTTATGAATACGATCGTTATCGGGTTAAAGCATGGAGTACAATGTTTACAGCAAATCGGGTATTATCTATTTTATAAAAGCGTTTGTTTCTGAAATCATAATCCCACTCGCAACCATAGTCTTTATTACTATACAATACGCCAATGCGTCCGTTTACTTCAATGGCTTTAAGGTAGTCATGCACAATGTCATCGCCCCATCCATTTAATTCTTGCGAAGTAGTAGGAGGGCCGTTAAATGAAAAAAACGCGGAGTATAACGGATGACTATTCGGTATTTTTTTCAACGCATCTACTCCAAAGATACGTTCCATTTGTGCTTCAAACGATTTAGCAAAGAGTCCGTCAATATCATGATTGCAATCGTCTACAAATACAAAGCCTCCATTTTTTACGTACTGTTCAAAATGTTCACGCTCTTGTTTATTAAACTCTACCAGCTTGTGGCCGGTGAGGTAACAGAATGGACATTTAAAAATATCGGTGCTGCTTAATGGTATAATGTTTTCGCGTGTATCTACCGGTAGGGTTGTATATTCAATTAACGAGTTGAGTAAATTGGCAGGCATGCGCTGATCAACATCCCAATCACCGGAGTCGTATTGGAGGCGAGTGAAAAAGAATTTGTTAGAGTCGCGCATAGAGATAAAACGCAAGTTCACGTTTCGACTGAAATCTGTTACGCAAAATTATATAAGCGGGCACTTTTCGTTTACTCTCCCTATATCAAACAACAGCGCTCTACGCTGGCACCAATCCGATTCTCCTTGCCAGATCAGAACTAAATCGATTGTCGGGATCGTAGGTCTTTTTTATGGCTAACCAATCGGTGTATTGGGGGTACATTGCTTTAAAGGTAGCTTCGTTTAAATAGGCATCTTTCCCCAAGTAAATTCTACCGCCCATGCCGAGCACCAATTGATCTAGTTTTTCTGTGAATGCTTTTAGGTTTCGGGTAACCGGAAAATCAATGGCAAACGTGTAGCCTTTGGCGGGAAAGGACAACAAGCTATGACCTTCGCCAAATTTTTTGAGCACATTTAAAAAGGGTACGCACTGGCTGGTGGTGATCTGTTGAAGGATGGTACGGATATTCTCTCTACCGTTTTCTTCTGGAATAACAAATTGGTATTGAATAAATCCTTTTTTACCATAACCTCTATTCCAGTTATTAATCATATCCAACGGATAGAAAAACTTATCGTAATGCGAAATACCTGTTCCTCCTTTTTGTAGTTGATACAGCAACATATTGAGAATACTTACGGTAAAGGTATTAAGTGTAAAACTGGGTAAATAAAAGGGCACTGTGAGCTTGGGTCTTTTACCAATCTTTAACGGGTTCTGTTGCAGCTTTGGCGGCAAATCGGCAAGCAGCGCATGATTGCCCATGGTGAGTACACCCTTGCCCAGACTTTTTCCGGTAGCGAGTGAGTCGAGCCAGGCGACCGATGAGGTGTAATGCAAATCACTTTCATCAATAGCCGCTAGCATTTCATTTAAGTTTTTTGCGGCTACAGCCTTCTGCTTAAAATAGGTTGTTTCAATTTTACGTAGTTGAATAGTAACAGTTAGCAGTGTACCTAATAAACCAAGGCCACCAAAATTTGCCCAAAACAATTCGTTGTTTTCTGTTCGGCTGGCCGTAACAATTCTTCCATCGGCTAGCAGTATCGTAAAGTTAAGTGTGCAGTTTACAAACGATCCGTCTACATGGTGCGCTTTGCCATGCACATCATTGGCAATGGCTCCACCAAGAGTAATGTATTTTGTGCCAGGGGTAATCATCGGAAACCACCCGCGTGGCGCGAGGTATTCAATAATTTGTTCGAGACTCACACCCGCTTCACAGGTAAGTATACCGGTTTGGTTATCGAACGCCAGAAAGCGATTCATTTTCTCCATGCGCAACAAGGAGTTGCCGGTGTTCGTAGCCTGATCGGCATAACTTCGTCCTAGTCCACGGGCTAACGTGTTTTTATACCTAAGTGCAGTTTGGATGTCGCGTTCATCACGGGGATAGGCTACTTGCGCTGTTGACTGCGGGATGTTGCCCCATCCGGACAGGGTTTCTTCTTTAAAAATCATGGTAAAGCAATAAACTATAGACAATGCGAAAGTAGTTAAAAATTTGGGTGGGGTGAGGTGTTTTTTGTGAAGTCTATGTAGAAAAGATGCCTTTCTGAAACAAGATTACCTATGAAGTAACCAGCATAACGAAAGGATGTAACATGATTCCCTTAAACGATTGCTGCAATCCACCACATTTGACCTCGGAAATGGTTGAAGCCTAATGAAGAAGGAATTGCCAAAATCAAAAAAGCTACGATGGTATCAGTTACGAGAGGTCATTTTCGGCCTTCTTTTTCTAATCCTTCTGTTGATTTTAATTGAACTTATATAGTAGTATGAAAGATTGTACCCCCAGCACAACTGTAGTTCATGCCATCCTTTTTTGGGTACTCATTATTATAGTGATGTTTCCAATTAGTGGACACACCCAGAATTTTTTTACGATTTCAGGTAATGTGTTGGATTCTGAAACTAAGATGTCTTTACCCGGTGCAACGGTTGTCGTGGAAGGAACTACACAGGGTACGGCTACCGATGCGAATGGTAATTTCATTCTTCGAAATGTTAAAAGAGGGCAGGTGGCGATAACAATTACTTTTATTGGTTTCGAAACATTAACACTGCCTCTTGAAATTAAAAACACAACAACACTTCCTAGTATTTTGCTGATGCCTTCTGTAACTGGGCTTTCGGAGATCGTAATCAGTGGAAATTTAGAAGGTCAACAAAAGGCATTAAATCAACAGCGCAGTGCCGACAATATAAAGAATATAATCTCCTCTGATTTGATCGGTCGTTTTCCTGATCTAAACGTTGCTGAAGCTTTGCAACGGGTTCCAGGTATTAATATTCAACGCGATAAGGGCGAAGGCTCAACGATCTCTATTCGTGGTACACCACAAAATTTTACTACAGTTCAAATTAATGGCGAGCAAATGCCGAGTGTGCAACAAGATGGTTCGCGCAATGAAGCGCTTGATTTAATTCCTGCCGATCAACTTTCATCCATGGAAATTACTAAAGCACCAACGCCCGATATGGATGGTGATGCTATTGGTGGTGTAGTGAACTTAAAAACACCCACGGCTAATAATTCAGAGTTGGGAGCTCGTGCCGAAACAGGTATTGGTTATAATGATATTTCTGGTGGTTTTAATGGCATAGGAAGATTGCGTTTAGATAAACGTTTTCTTACCAAAGATGTGGCACGAGGTAAGTTAGGTGTTATGGTGGGGTTAAGCTATTATGCTACTGACAATTCAGAAGATCGAACCGATGCAGCATGGCGTGGATTACCGGTGTCAGTGCAAAGTACGGGAGGAAATGAAATTGTTATGCAGCGCTATGAATTTCGTAGAACGGAAAACAACCGCGAGCGTATAGGCGCAACGGCAACGATAGACTATAAGTTTAATTCGAAGTCGCAGATTATCTTTAATTATATGTACAACCGCAGGGAAGATAACGACTTGCGTAATAGACTTCGTTATGATTTCGACCGCTCCGGTAGCACATGGGTTTCTTACGACACAATACGACAAAGTCGAGTAAGACGAGATATCAATATTTGGGATGAAGTAAAATCTAACCAAAGTTTTAATTTTCAGGGGTTCCATTCACTCAATCAATGGCAAATAGATTGGGGTGCTTATTATACCGCATCCGAAAGAATGTACAGCTCGATACGCGGTGATTTTTCACGTGATGAAATTGATATTGTAACAGAAAACCGATCCGGTATTTTTACCGATGTACCGCAGTTTCGAATGTTGAATCCAACACAAGATGTTCACAATCCTTTATTGTTAAATGATTTCAGACGTTTTGAAGATGATTTTGAAACGACCAATGCAACAAACGTGGTATTGAAAACCGATATCAGCAAAAGCTTACTGTTAAATGGAAAGCATGATGTGCTCATTAAATTTGGAGGAAAACTCAGAAGCCAATCAAACAGTAAGTTTCGTAATAATGTAGTTTATGGATTCTTTGATCCAAATAATGTACTCAACCGCACAGAAGCTTTTGCACGTGTTATCGGTGATTTTGAACCTGCGGCATTTCTAAATGATCAATATCGATTTGGCCCACGTGTTGTGCGCGATCGATTTGAATCATACATCGATGAAGCAAGGCCGTTACTCGTTGTAGCCGATGATGCTTGGGATTCACGGAGACTATCGCTTAGTGACACCTACGATGCATTTGAGGATATTTATGCTGGTTATGCTATGGCGCGAATTCAGCTCAACAAGTTAATGATTCTAGCTGGCCTTCGTTATGAGCAAAACAATGTTCGATATGATGCTTTTGAGGTAGAGCGAAGAGGTACCGATGTGGAAGGTACGCCTATAACCGGTGGAAATAATTATCGATTTTTATTACCCAATATTCATTTAAAGTATCGACTTACTGAGTTTTCTAATCTTCGCTTTGCAACGGCTTTTAACTATGCACGTCCAAACTTCAATAACATTGTTCCCTTTGTAAACTACGATGCAGATGCAATTAGACTGAACTTGGGTAATCCAGATTTACAACCAGCATCTGCTTACAATATTGATTTAATGTATGAGTATTACTTCGCTAATGTAGGTATTGTATCGGTTGGAGGTTTTTATAAAAACATCGATAACTTCCAATTCACTCGAATTGTGCCTGCACTTACGGAAGATTTTCCGGGCTATCCGGGTACTACCGGGTTTGAATTCCGCCAAGAACAAAATGGCGAGAATGCTGTCGTAGCTGGGGTTGAGGTAAATGTGATTACACAACTTGATTTCTTACCAAGTATACTTAAAAACTTTGGTGTAAACTTTAATTACACATGGGCTTACTCCGATGCCTTTACACAAGATCGAACTGGAATTTCGTTGCCCGGCCAAGCGCAACATACATGGAACGGAGCACTCACTTACGATTTGAAAAAATTCTCTGGCAGAGTTTCCTTTAATTATAATGGTGCATTTGTAAACTCGGTAGCGAGTCAGTTACAAGATGATATCATTCAAGAGGAGCGTCTTCAAATTGATGCGAATGTATCCTGGTCGTTTAGTAAACGGTGGCGCATCTTCGGTGAATTTATAAATATAACTAACGCTCCGAGTATACGCTATCAAGGTGAACGCGAACGCATAGCGCGAATAGCCTACTTTGGTTGGTGGACACGTGCCGGAATTTCATTTAGAATATGATCAGTACCGCAAAACGATATGGTTTAGTTTGTCTGTGTTTAGTCATGGTACTAATAGCAATGACAAGTTGTGAAGAAAAGGAAATTCGCTTTTTGCCACCAGCACCCTCTTTACTGCCTGATGGTTTTACCAGTTCCTCGCAGGTACAAGAAGCTGGAAGATCAATTGAGCTTAGCTATACATTAGAAGCTGCTGCCGGATTGGATCAGTTAACGGTAATGCTTAATGACTCACCTTTTGAGAATATTGTTTTTATACGAAACGAATTTACCAGTCAGTATAATTTAAGCTACACAATTTCTGAAGATGCAACGGTAGGAACTGTTTTGCGATTTGTTTTTAGTTTATTCGATAAGCAAGGTAGAAAGGCCGAGTATACCTATACATTAACCGTAGGACTAACCTATGAAGAGGAAGAGACAGTAGTTGGTGGTGAAACGGTTACTCGTTTAAAGGGAAGAATTAATGGTGACTATTTATTTTCGGCTGAAAAAAAATATTTGATTGATAGTGTTTTCTCTATTGAAGATAATGGCGTACTAACTATTGAAGCAGGTACCACTGTATATTTTAAAACAAGCCCTACTCCACAATATATTTCCAGTTTGTATATCACACGCGGAAGTCGCATTAACGCGGTAGGTGAAAAAGATGCTCCAATTATTTTCACTAGCGATAAAGTGTTAACAGGCGATACACCTTCACCTCAAGATTGGGGCGGCATATATTTATATGGTAACGCGCCAACGAATCAGGGAGCCTCAGTTTTAGAAAATGGCTTTCGGTATGGCGGCACAGCGACAGGAGAAAATAGTGGAACATTAAAATTTATTCGCATAGAATATTCAGGAAAGGGAGGTGCTCACGGACTTCATTTATTTGGTGTTGGTGCAGGTACGATTATCGAGAATATACAAGTTTACCGAAGTTATAATATTGCTTTTCGCTTAAAGGGAGGGAACGTCCGTCTCAAACGAATTGCAGCAACAGGCTATGGTGCTTATGGTATATGGGCAGAGCATGGTTGGCGCGGCCTTGGCCAATTTTGGATTTTTCATACCGATGTAAAAGCTACGTTGGTACCCATTAATTACTGGAATCAGGCACGTGCGCTAGAGATGCGCAATGATGAATCTCAATTTTTACGAACGCCTCGAACAGAGTTTCAGATAGCCAACGTTACGGCTACTGGAAATGGCTTTGAAGAAGGTGTAGATAATGGAACACGAAGAGGTGTTCGCATTCGAAGAGGCGCTATCGGTGTGCTTCAAAACATGATCGTCACGGCTTTTCCAGACGATGCCGTTCGTGTTGAGGATTTGGACATTGCAGAGCTTGGAAATCGCATGGTGATGGCTAATCAGCGAACATATAATAATAGAGTCGATTTTAATAATGAGGCACTTACTTTCTTTTTTGAGAGCGGCTCATTTAATATCACACAAACACCTGTTCCTGGAATCAGTGTAACAAATTTTGTTGGATCGGTAACCTCGTCCTTTAATCCTACTACGTTGGGAAGTTGGTTTGAACCAGCTCCGTACATCGGTGCGGTTGAAAATGAGGCTAATGATTGGACAGCTGACGGGACATGGTTTAAAAATCTTGATGGCAGTATTCGATAAAAATTGATAGTAAAATTAAACCAATTAACTATGAAAACCAGAGACCTAATGAATAGCATGTTGTGGATTGTATCCATTGTATGTTTAGTAAGTTTAGCTTCGTGTAATAATGATGATGATGATCCAATTTTTGGTAAGCCCACCATCGCATTAAGTGGTGGTTCAGAATCCTTAATAGCTAAACCAGGAGAGTCTTTTCAAGTTGGGCTAACGCTAGATGCCGAAGGCGGTAATAGTGCCTTAATTGTTAATCGTAGCGGTGGTTTTTTAGAACGAATTACCCTAGAATCAAATGCCACTTCATTTACCTATCAAGGTACTGCGCCAGCAACAGCTACCGAAGGCGAAGATATTCCGTATGAATTTATTTTGGTTAATCGCCAAAATTTGGAATCCGATCCGCTAGGGGTTTCCTTGAATATGGCAGTTTACAATACCACCACTATTGGTAGTACTTCGGTGTATGAAGTAGCAATACCCACAGATGGTATTGTTGCATCCGGGACAACAGTAAAATTTTCACAAGGTCGTAGCTATTTTATAGGCAGTAGCTTACAGTTTGAGGAAGGCTCTTCATTAGAAATTGAGGCAGGTGTTACGGTGTATATGAACACTACAGGTACGGCTACAGTTCAATTGAATTTTATTGATGCTGAAGTTGAGGTAATAGGTACGGCTGCTTCTCCTGTGGTAATGACTTCCGATAAAGCATTGCGTGGCGACACACCCGCTCCAGGAGATTGGAATAGATTCCGGTTACAAGGTGTTCAAAATAGTACATTGCGGTATGTGCGTATCGAATATGCTGATGAAGGATTGCGTGTGGCAGCAACAAATACCGCAACAAATACTATAGAATATATTCAAAGCTTTAAATCTAGCGGGGAAGGATTTTATTTTACTAATGGAAACGTTAATGCAAAGTATTTATTGGCTACCGATTGTGAATCAACCAGTTTTAGACTGGGTGATGCCTATGCCGGGAAACTTCAGTTTTTAATTAGTGTAGATTCAGAAACTTTTTCAGAGGGCGAAGAAGTTGATATCCGCGAAACAGCGTCACCTATTCTCTCTAATGTAACAGCTATTGGCCCTGGCGCTACATCGGCTAACACGCATGGGGTAAGGTTGCGTGCAAGTAGTAGTGGTAAAATATTTAATTCAATAGTAGCTGAATTTCCGCGCAGAGGTGTTCGTTTAAATGATAATGTAGAGACAACCGATATTAATGGTCCCACTGTTTTTGCTCACTCGTATGTTTTTAATGTGCCAACCGATCCATTCCGAGATGATCGTGCAGTACCTAATAATACAAATCCTTTTCGGGGCAGTTTGGTTGATGGTGAATTGGTAAATCCGTTTTTTAATAACATTACTGGTTTTGAGGGTAGCACGCCTTTGTTAGCAACCATTGCCGGTATTGGTGTAAACGATTTTGTTCCAGCGGCAGAAACGGTGAGTGCTTTTAATCCCACTTCGGCTGACGCATTTTTTTCAGCAGCTCCGTATGTGGGTGCGATTCGTGACAATGCCGCAGCAAACGATTGGACACTTGGTTGGTCAAAGAATGCCGATGGTACCATAAGAAATTAATTAATACTTCATGTTAATTATGTTTGTTTGTTAAAATTTACCCCGAGTAATCGGGGTAAATTTTTATCTTCAAGTTTAGAGTTTTTAGTATTATCAAAATTTTATGTGGCAGCGATTTTTCTTTCTTCTACTATTAGTGTGCTCTGCGTCTTTACTGGCCGCACAATCCGATCAAAATCTTCCACCTCAGTATGAGCAAGTAGCTTATCAACCTTCTGCCCGACCAGATCGTATTTTGCTTACTTGGCAAGATGCCCCCACTACTACATTTACAGTAACTTGGCGAACAGATAGTACTGTTAAAAATGCAGTGCTTGAGTTTGCTTTAGCAGATGCTTCTCCAGCATTTATTGAAACGGCAAAAAAGATAGAGGCGGTAACAACACCTTTAACTACTTTACATGGCTCGGCTCATTACCATACAGCACGTGTTACAGATTTAATGCCTGCAACTCAGTACGCGTATCGAGTTGGTGATGGTCGATATTGGAGTGAGTGGTTTCAATACGTAACAGCCGATACCCTTGCGCAACCTTTTTCTTTTATATACTTAGGTGATGCTCAAAATAAAATATTTTCAATGTGGTCGCGTGCTATTCGAGGTGCCTATCAAGATGCTTCACATGCAAAGTTCACTATTCATGCAGGCGATTTAATTAACCATGCTAACAACGATTATGAATGGGGCGAATGGTTTGCAGCAGGTAGTTTTATTCATGCAACTATTCCGGCTATTGCTGTGCCGGGAAATCACGAGTATGAACGGACAGCAGATGGCCAGAAACAAATTTCCTCTTTATGGAAACCACAGTTTAACTTTCCGGAAAACGGCCCGCTTGGGCTAGAAGATCAAGTGTATTATGTCGATTATCAAGGTGTTCGAATTATTGCACTCAACTCGAATGAGCGAATTGATGAGCAAGCTATTTGGTTAGAAGAAGTTTTAAAGAGCACACAACAACCATGGAAAATTGTGACCTTTCATCATCCTGTTTATTCAGCAGCGCGCAATCGAAATAATGATGTCATACTAAAACATTGGAAACCTTTATTTGATAAGTATAATGTTGACCTCGCTTTGCAAGGGCATGATCATACTTATGCACGCGGTTCAAATATTGAAGAAGGAATAAATAAGCAAGATGAGACAGGAACTGTTTATGTAGTTTCTGTAAGCGGCCCTAAAATGTATCCCATCACCGCTAATCGATGGATGAAACGTGCGGCTGAAAATACGCAAGTGTATCAAGTAATAGAAATTGATGGTTCTGTATTACGTTATAAAGCTCGGCTTGTAACGGGGGAAGTGTACGATGCCTTTGAGTTACACAAACAAAAAAATAGGACAACAAAACTAATAGAAATAAAGCCTGCTAAAATGGTAGAAAGAACCGTGGATAATACCTTGAAATCAAAAGGTCAGTAGACTACTTGCTTAAGTTAATTTATCATCCTTTTTCGTGCAGACGCCACCTAGGAGTTTCTTAATTAAGATTTATTTTTTCAAACAATTCAGTACCTAATCCTCTAAAAAATTAATAGTTAGGTAACACAGTTAATAATCAGAAATCAAAAAAATAGTTATTTTTTTGAATAGCCAATCAGCAGTCTTACTTCTCAAAAATGTTAAGCCTTTTGTAACAAAGTACTTGCAAATTGGTTCTTAATTATTGAACATACATTTCCCTATAAAGTACCCGCTCAAGCTTTAGAGTATATTCCTAGGTCGATTATAGCGCATCAATAACCTTTGTAAAATGAAGAGGGTACGATTGATAATTTATATAAGTATTCTCCAGCTAGTTGCGATAACGGCAAAGTCGCAACTATTTTCGGATAAGCGAATAAAACTCGATCACCTTACGGTGAGTGATGGACTTTCGCAAAGTAGCGTGCTTTCTATCTTACACGATCAATACGGGTTTAGTTGGTTGGGTACGCGTGATGGATTGAATTTATATAATGGTTACGGGTTTACTGTATTTAGGCATAACCAAACCGACTCCACATCCATCGCGGGAAATTTTATTCAAAGTATTGCTGAAGACAATCACGGTAATATTTGGGTGGCTACTGATCAGGGACTTAGTTCCTTTACGCGTGCACTCGGTTATTTTAAAAATTATAAGTTCCCAGCTCCGTATCAAGAAGATCCCGAAGTAAAAGTGATTGTAAAAGATACTAGCGGGATAATATGGGTCGGTTCGCAGCATGGGCTTTTGTATATAGACACTGTAGAGAATTCTGCTAAATTTTTTAAGGCTCCTCGAAACACAGTTTCAGGTAACTCCATTACATCACTTTTTGTTGATTCAAAAAATCGATTGTGGGTTGGTACTGCGCGACATGGTGTATTTAAAATTTCAGCCGATCGTTTGCATATTCAGTCGTATGAAGAATGGTTCGAAGATGCGGATGTACTTGGATCAAATAGAATTGAAGCGATAACCGAAGATAAGAATGGTAATTTGTGGATTGGAACATATGGTAACGGACTCTTTAAAATTGACGAAAAAAGAACGACCACCAATCATATTCATACTCATAGTTTTGATTATCCTATCGCAAGTAATAACATCAGATCCTTATTATGTGATAGTAGCGGACACATTTGGGTTGGAACGTTTGAAGGACTTACCATTTTAAATCCGTTAACGAGTGAGTTTAGAAATCTTAATTACGAAGAGGGTGTTCCTGATGGATTAAGTCATAACTCCATTCGTGCCCTGCATGTTGATAAAAAGGGCAGTGTATGGATAGGTACGTATTTTGGTGGCGTAAATATTTTTGATGCTGATAATCAACGTTTCGAGCATTTCTATCATATCCCCGCTAATACGAATTCAATCAGTTATAATGTAGTAGGCGCTTTTGCTGAAGATCAATTAGGAAATGTTTTTATAGGCACAGAGCGTGGTGGTTTAACGATACGTAACACAAAGAGTAATAAACACTCTTTTATCGGACATGAACCTCAAAATGAAAAAACACTGAGTGGCAATACAGTTAAAGCATTGCATGTTGATAGCCGGGGAGCAGTTTGGGCGGGAATCTTTCGAGGTGGCCTTAATAGAATTGATGCCGTTACGAAAATCGTAACACGTTACCCGAAAAATCAACCCGCACTTGCTTCTTTGCAGCAGGCAGTTATAAATACAGTGGTAGAAACTAATAATGGGATGTTATGGATTGGAACGGATGATCAGGGAGGTATTCAGAAATTCGACACGCGAAATGAACAATTTATAAAATTTAAAAATAGTGAAGCACTGGTAAAAGCTATCGGATCGGCACCGGTTAAAAGTATTTGGATTGATCAAAAGAATCAACTTTGGCTGGCCACACGGGGTAGTGGTCTTATTGTGTTTGATGAAGAGCGTGGTGTTGTTAATCACTTCAATAAATACCCCGATGAACTTCCAACATCGGAATTAACATTTGTAGCCAATACACGCGAAGGGATTATTTGGATTGGAACTCAAGGAGAAGGATTAGTTATGTATAATCCAGCAAGCCAGCGCTTCACAAAATACACAGTAGCCGATGGGTTACAAAATAATATTGCCTTGGGCATGTTAGAAGATGCGCGGGGCAGATTGTGGTTTCTCACTATGAATGGTCTGTCGCGATTTGATCCATCAACTGAAATATTCTCTAATTATTCGCATGCAACGGGCTTACCGTTACAAGAAATTAATGAAGGAGCTTTTTTTGCACTTCAAGATGGCCGCTTTTTAGTAGGAGGTAGTAATGGATATGTTTCGTTTTATCCGGATCAGCTTTCAGATAATGAATTTATTCCACCTGTGTCGATTACCAATGTGCTCGTGTACAATAAGCGTGTGCGACCCAATGATGGTTCTGGAGTGTTAATGAAGGAAGCATGGGTAGCGGAAGAAATTGAATTGAATTGGCGCCAGTCTGTTTTTACTATCGAGTTTGCTGCATTAAATTATTTACGAGCCTCACAAAATCAATATCAATACAAGTTGGTTGGTTTTGATGAGCACTGGATGAACGTAGATAACCGAAGAACAGTTACTTATACAAACTTGCGAGATGGTACCTATACTTTTTTAGTTAAAGGTTCGAATAATGATGGTGTTTGGAATGACGTACCGGCAATGCTTGTTGTTCGTATTTTGCCACCACCATGGAAAACATGGTGGGCTTTTTTGGGCTATGCACTGATAATTATAGTTGGTTTTTTAGTCATTCGTTATAATGCGATTACCAGTGCACAGCTTAAACACAATTTAAAATTAGAGCAAGTTGAAAAGCAACGGATGCAGGAGATGCATCGACTAAAGCTTCAATACTTTACGGATGTGTCCCATGAATTTCGAACACCATTAACACTAATAGTTAATCCATTAGAAGAGCTCATGCAATCGCAAGATGGCTCACCTTGGCATCGTAAACAGCTAAGGTTGATGTATTATAACTGTCGTAGATTATTACTATTGATGGATCAGATATTAGAAATGCGTGAAGTAGAAACCGGGCATGCTCAGGTTTCTACAGTTCCAGCTTCACTGATTAATATAGTGAAAAACGTAGTTGACTCGTTTAATGGATTAGCCGATCAGCGTAGTATAAAACTTTCCCTTATAACGATAGCCTCAGAAGGCACGCATGCCATCGATGTAGATAAGGTGGAAAAAATATTTTTTAATCTGCTTGCTAATTCATTTAAGTTCACACGCGATGGCGGTATCATTCAGGTTCATATTCGTTCTCGTCAAGATCAGGAAAAAACTTGGTTTATATGTAAAGTATCTGATACGGGTAGAGGTATAGAATCAGAAAATCTGTCAAAAGTATTTGAACGATTTTATAAGAGTGGAAAAAATACTGGATCTGGTATTGGGTTGTCGCTAACAAAATCTTTTGTTGAATTATTAGGGGGAAAAATTAAGGTATCTAGTAAATTAAATGAGGGTACTACCTTTACAATTCGGATACCATTCGTCATGCTTCATGAGCCAGATACAGCGAAGGACTTATCAACACCTGCCATGCGCGCATTACCCATGGAATATCAGGCCTATTTATCACAACAAAATTCATCCCTTTTTAACAATCAAGATGCCGCACAAACCATCTTGGTTGTTGAAGATAATAAGGATCTACGAATGTATTTAAAAGAACAGTTGAGCAAGCGCTATCGGGTTATTACAGCTCGAAATGGAGAGAAAGGATTGCAAAAGGCAAAAAAGTTTGATCCGCAAATAATTATAAGTGATGTGATGATGGAGGTGATGGATGGTATTGAATTTTGTAAACAGGTTAAGTCGGATAGTACACTGAGTCATATTCCTATTATTTTATTAACCGCAAAGGGGTCTGATACCGACAGACTTATAGGATTAGAAGAAGGTGCTGATGATTATTTGATTAAGCCATTTATTTTCCATGAATTAGCATTGAGGATTAAGAATATTTTGTCTAACCGAGCACGTATGCATGAACGGTTAAAGAAAACAACTACCTATCATCCTTCAGTTATAAAAATTACCAGCTATGACGAAAAATTGATGATTAAGATTGTGGAAATTATCGAATCGCACATAGATGATTCAAACTTAACAGTGTCCTTCTTAGGTAATGAAGTAGGTCTTAGTCGTGTACATCTCTTCCGTAAAGTGAAGGCTCTAACAGGAGAAGCCCCCGCTGATTTTATTCGTAACATCCGATTACAACGCGCTGCACAATTGTTAAAACAAAATAATTTGAAAATTTCTGAGATTGCCTATTTGGTTGGATTTCAGGATGTGAACTATTTTGGCAAGTGTTTTCGTAAAGTATATGGCTGCAGTGCTACAGAGTACATGCAACAGATACATACATCTGCATAGATATTACTAACTCGTGATTATCATTATTTCAAGAGGATTGAATGATAAAGCGAAGTTTCCTATTTTTAGGCATGTTTCGTTTGTTGCTTTTCGGTGTACTGCTCGCTTTAGTTTTCGGTGTAAGCAGTTGTAATCGCCAAAAATCGTATAAAGTAAAAACAATTCTTGTTCCTGTAGATTCGCTCTCTCAGATTGTTAATGTTAGTGATTCGCTTGTTGTTCCGTATGTCTACACACAGGTTTCTGGTATCGATAAACTTCCGGTTCATCAAATTAAATCTACTTTTATTTCAGTAGCCTTGCCTGCTGTACTCGTGGCCACGCATACTGTTGAAGAGCGGAAAAGAAAATTAATAGCACTGCATGAGAAAAAAAAGTGGACGGCAGCGGATAGTACTTTTTATGGCGGTCTAAAGGCTCGCTATAAAGCTGTTGATCTGGAAGACCTTATCGCGAAGATGATCACCTTGCCCAACAGTATTGTGTTAGCACAGGCGGCTGTAGAAAGCGGGTGGGGAAAGTCGCGATTTTTTTTAGAGGGCAATAATGTATTTGGTATCTGGTCGTACAACAAAAGTGAACCGCGCATACGGGCGGGTAGAGCACGCGAAAGTAGGGTAGTGTATGTGAGAGCCTATGAAGATATTGTGCAGTCTGTTATCGATTACTTGGAAACATTAGGAAGTGCAAAAGTTTACCGCAATTTGCGAAAGACCCGACAAGAAACTGATGATCCTTTTGAGCTACTGCCTCACTTACGATATTACTCAGAAAAGCGAGCAGTATACACCAATCAATTAAAAACGATGATCGTCAAGAATAACCTTACTCAATACGATCATTATAAAATCCATCCGCGCTATATTGTAGAAGAAAAGGACTGACTTCGATTATCATACTCGAAGTCGTTAACACAATCAGGTTATGTCATTAAATTGGATGTATGTATTTTTTTTAGTTATCGCGATAGCATGCACGGTAAAACAGGAAACGGTTAACGAACCGACTGCGGTAATTGCCAACGAAAAAGAAATTGTATGTTTTGTGTATCATCGATTTGGCGATAGTCGATTCCCGACAACCAATGTGCCACTAGCTGACTTTGAATGGCACTTGCAATACCTTACAAAAAATGATTTTCAGGTGCTTACATTATCCGAAGCATTGCAGTATTTAAAATCGGATAGCCCTATGCGAAAAACAGCTGTTATTACGATTGACGATGGCTACAAAAGTTTTTTTACTAACGGATTACCCTTATTGAAAAAGTATGGTGTGCCGGCAACACTATTTATTAATACTGAAACAGTAGGCGGATCGGACTACATGAATTGGGAGCAACTACGGGAATCGATGAAAGCCAATATTGAGATTGGCAACCACACGCATACGCATGCCTTCTTTTTGAATGAATCGGTTGATACGCGTTATAAAACATTTGAAGAAGAACTT
>CAYNKN010000016.1:0-19221 GCA_964397805.1 uncultured Chryseolinea sp.
ATATCGGCAGCACTTCCTTGTATGGGAGCATTAATGGCGTTGCGTTCGGCAAAACCACGGGTTGTCATGTTGCGCGAGTTGATATCGCGTAAGTAGCGTCTTCTTCCTAAAATGGTTTCTACATATTCTTTTTCGCGAGCCATGTTAATGGCATCGTCCATATAGCGTTTAATGGCAGCAAACTCGGTGAAGTACGCTTGAATAATTTCGCTGGCTTCGGTTCGGGATATACCGAGATTTTGAGAGAGACCAAATGCAGTGCTTCCGTAAAGTATACCAAAATTTACCTCTTTGGCTTTGCGCCTCATGTCTGAAGTAACTTCTTCTAAAGGCACATTAAATACTTTGGCAGCTGTCGTAGCATGAATGTCGCGCTTGTTGCGAAAGGCTTCTATCATGGTTTCGTCTTTGGCAAACGAGGCGGCTATACGCAATTCAATTTGCGAGTAATCTGCCGACATGAATAGGTAATTTTCATCGCGCGGCACAAAGGCTTTTCGAATTAGTTTACCTTTTGCCGTGCGAATAGGAATGTTCTGTAAGTTTGGATTATTAGAACTTAACCTACCTGTAGCGGCTACTGCTTGTCGGTAATCAGTATGTACGCGCCCATCTGTTTTGCTAATCATTCGCGGTAATGCATCAACATACGTGGAACGTAATTTTTCGTATTCACGGAAGTCCAGAATTTTGCGGGCGATTTCATGCTTTGGTGCTAACCCCACTAAAATTTCTTCGCCTGTAGCATACTGTCCTGATTTTGTTTTTTTTGGTTTTTCAATGAGTTTCATTTTGTCGAACAGCACATCGCCTAATTGGCGAGGCGAGCCAATGTTAAACTCCGAACCCGATAACTGAAAAATTTCGCGCTGTACTTTTTCGCTTTCGGTGCGTAACTCATCCGACATTTTTGCCAACACCTGCTGATCGATTTTAACACCTTCAAATTCCATGGCAGCCAATACGGTTACCAACGGCATTTCGGTGTCGCTCATTAATCTACTATGCCTTCTTTTTTCAAGTTCTTTTTGAAGTTTACTACGTAGTTGAAAAATATTATCTACGCGTTCGCACATCCGATCTTTTATAGTTGGATCGGTGGCTGGCATAAGTTCGTACTGCAAGTATTGCGCACATAAGATGGGCAAATCGTGTGATGCTTCTGGTTCAATAAGGTAGTGCGCCAGCATGGCATCGAAGAGCTTTCCGGATAAGGCCGAACCATTTTTTTTGAGCGTAAGAATGGTTGCTTTTATGTTGTAACCAATTTTTTCGATGGCATCGTGCTCAAACACCGGACGAAAAATATCCATGCAAGCTATTCGATGCTCGGGAGTAGTTAGGGGCAAATAAAAAGCTTCCTTTTCGCGGCATGCAAAAGAAATTCCGGTAAGCTTAAAATCGAAATGAGGGACTTCATCGGTAATAATATCAATGGCCAATGCAGACTGTGCCAATAGTTTCTCAGCTAAAGCGGGGTAGTCATTAGTGTTATCGATTATGGAATAATTTACATCTGCTGGAATAAACGCTCTTTTTGCTACCGGCACTTCTACTTCGCCACCACCGGCAAACATAGAAAGCTGCGAACTTGGTGGAGGTGCGTGCGTAACGGTTTCGCGTGTTACTTCACCAAACGCTCGGGCACTTAAGGTTTTAAACTCCAACTCATCAAAAAGGGGTTTTAGCTTTTCTACATCGGGGCCTGTGTATACCAAGTTTTCTTCATCAAAATCAACCGGAACATCATTAACAATGGTAGCAAGTTTTTTCGATAGCAAGGCCTGCGTGGCGTATTGAAGAACAAGTTCTTTTTGTTTCCCCTTTAACTCATCAGCATGTTCAATAATGCCTTCTATAGAGCCATATTTTTTTAGGAGTACTGCAGCGGTTTTAGGGCCAAAGCCCGGAATGCCCGGAATATTATCAGAGGTGTCACCTTGCAATCCCAACATATCAATTACTTGCGAAACATTATTAATGTCCCATTTCTCGCAAACTTCTTGTGGCCCCATAATATCGACTGCATTGCCCATGTAGGCAGGCTTATACAGAAATACATTATCGCGAACGAGTTGGCCATAATCTTTATCGGGTGTCATCATGTAAACTTCAAACCCTTTGGTAGCAGCTTGTGTGGCGAGAGTTCCAATAACATCATCGGCTTCGTAGCCATCCATTTCAATAATAGGAATATTAAATCCGCGAATAATGTCTTTTACTTTAGGAATGCCATAGCGAATGTCTTCCGGAGTTTCCTGACGGTTCGCTTTGTAGGCTTCAAAGATTTCATCGCGGAAGGTTTTGGCAGCGGTATCGAACGCAATACCAATATGTGTAGGTTTTTGTTTATGTAATACCTCCAGTAATGTATTGGTGAAACCAAAGGGCACACTGGTGTTGATACCTTTTGAATTAATGCGGGGTGTTTTGGTAAACGCAAAATGCGCCCGGTAAATGAGGGCGTAGGCATCAAGGAGGAATAATTTTTTGGCTGGTGTACTCATGGTGCAAAGTATCTTACAATTCGAAAAGAATCCAATGGTTGATAAGTAAGTTTTATCTAGGGTGGTAATTGGTTATAGGAATACTTTTGGCCACGAGTAGCCCAAGAATAAATAGTGGTAATTTTTGATTTACCTAAATTGGCTGTAGCGAGACGCTACGACTAGTCGCGGCAACTTACTTAACATCAACGTCTCTCAGAGGACTCTGATTAGGGCGGACGATATGATTTGTTGGGTTAGGGATATTAAAACTTAAAAAAGACTGCCTAATGATTTCAATTGAATAAATTTGTTTTGTAGAAAACAAGTAGGGTGGCATTGATTCTGGTTGCTTTACGCGGAAAACTGTCCCAAAAAAATTAATAGACTAATGAGCCTTCAATACATCACCGACAGCAATGGGCAAACAACTGGAGTTTTTATTCCCATTGAAGAATGGAACGACCTTAAAAGCAAATTCAAAGAAATTGATAAAGAAGATGTTAACGTTCCGGAATGGCACAAAGATATAGTGCGTAAAAGGATGGAACTCTACTATGACAATCCTGAACAGGCCATAGACTTTGATGCAGCTATTGACAATATAGAAAAGGAATTATGAAATGCACAAAGCTATAATTCTTCCCCTTGCTAAACAGGATATTAAAGAAGCTGCGAATTGGTACAATGAACGACAATCAGGACTTGGCAGACGTTTTACTCTGCATGTTAGGCAAAAAATCCACTTTGTCAAGCAAAATTCAAAGGCCGCTCCCTTACGATATAGCAATGTTCGTACAGCTGTGCTTGATGTTTTTCCTTACATGGTACACTTTGTTTTAGATGAAGAAAACATGACGGTAATTGTTTCAGCTGTGCTAAGTACTTATCAAAACCCTGATGTGTGGAATGAGAGGTAAAGATTACTTCATAACATTTGAAGAAACGAAGAGGTTGGTTTAACAACCATTGCACCAGTAAGTAGAGAGGATTGGCAAGTACGCTTGGAACAGCTAAACTCTTAACGCTGCCCACCGTGGGGTGCCTTATCTTAATATCAGAGTCCTCTCCGAGTGACTCTATGGGGAATGAAGGTTTTTTTAGGAATAGAGATTACACTCCATGAAAAAATATACAGCTGTTATTTCGATATTTTTTGTTTCAATGCTTTTTGTTTCGTGTAAAATGGATAAGCTATTGATAAGAACAATTGGTACGCATTATCATAAAAAATGGTTTTTTAAAGGGGAAACTGGAAATGAAGAGACAACTGTCCCATTCGAGTTGATAGATGGTTGGATTGTAGTAAAAGTAAGGTTAGAAGGAAAGGATAAGGAGTATAAATTTGTATTTGACACAGGAGCCACCACGAAAATTCAACCAGATATAATTAAGGAGTTAAATCTCTCGCCTCTAATGGATTTCTCAACCACGGATCTCAATGGAGTAAAACACCCTGCATCATTAATAAATATAAAAAAATTACAAATAGGTCAACGCACCTTCACTAAGGTAGGCGCTTTGTGTTCTGAAACTAAACTCTTTAAATGTTATGAAATTGACGGAATCTTCGGTTATAATTTGTTAAACGGTGGGGTATTTAGATTAAACTTTGCAACAAACGAGTTGACCATTTCCCGTAAAAAAAATATTAATCAAAAAAATGACTTTAATGTTTTTCATCTTTCTACAGACTGGCGTAAAAATATGTATGTAACACTAAAAACCAGAAAGCAAAGAGTTAGAGCAGTATTAGATACAGGAGCTCCAAATTATATCTTTCTAAATGAATCACTTAAAACTGATTTTGATGAAAATCAGTTACTTCAACGAAAGGTACAGTACATTAGTGCGGCTAATTCATCTGTCTTTGACACGTTATCAATATACAAGACTCATCACCTTAAATTGGGTAAACTAGAATTAAATAAAAACTTAATAGTCTTTCTAAATATTCAAAACTTAGTGGGAAATGAATTTCTTAGAAGCTTTGAGGAAGTGATAATAAATGCCAAGCAAAAGAAATTGTATCTATCAAAAAATGAATTTCGGAAAAGTGACTCTTACAAGTTGATGAGGATAAATATCGGATATAGTAACCAAGCAGTAAGAATCATTGGACTTTCATTAGGCTACAAATCTGAGAAGAATGGCTTAAGAATTGGCGATCACGTTATTAGTATAAACGACAGTTCTACCTTGGAAGTAAAGGATGCGTGCTCATATAGTGCCTTTGAATCAATAATTAATCTTTACAGTGATCGAATTAGTTTAGTTATTTTAAGAGATGGGGAAGAATTCAAATACGAAATCGACAAAGCCACAATGTATGAGTGAAGTTGAGGATATTCCCCCGCTGTTGTAGTGTCACGCTATGACCCTTAAAGTATTATGATAGAGCATATTCCTACGCAAGTACAACATGGTGTTCTGGAGATGCTTCAGCATAGACTTAACCGAACACCAATAAAACTCACTGACTTTACTTTTATCCACGGTGGATGTATCAATCAAGGGGGCAGACTTTCAACGAATACGGGTCTTTATTTTTTGAAGTGGAATTTCGCCAAGCAATTGCCGGGTATGTTTGCAGCCGAAGAAGCGGGACTAACTAAATTACGTAACGCTCAAGTTATTGATATCCCGCAAGTATGGGGCTCAGGTGTGGCGGGCGATTATCAGTTTCTCCTACTAGAATTTAGAGAGTCATGTAAAAAGGCAACAAACTTTGGTCAGGTACTGGGTCATCAATTGGCAGCGTTGCATGTACAATCGGCACCTCAGTTCGGGCTCGATCACAACAACTATATAGGCTCACTTCCTCAATCGAACAAGCGGCATACTACATGGATAGATTTTTTTGTGGAAGAACGTTTACAGCCTCAACTCGATTTAGCGCTGCGAGCCGGTTTGATTTCTACTTCATTACAAAACAACATGGAGTTGCTGTACACGAAGTTGGCGGACTTGCTTCCTGCAGAAAAGCCTGCTTTGGTGCATGGCGATTTATGGCAGGGTAATGTAATTGTTAATAGCAAAGGTGAACCTTGTTTAATAGATCCCGCTGTTCATTTTGGTCATCGTGAAGCAGACGTGGCCATGACTTTACTTTTTGGGGGTTTTAATAAAAATTTTTATTCAGCGTATCAAGAAGCATTTCCAATGGTTTCTGGATTTACCGAGCGATCAGAAGTTTATAATCTATTTCCCTTATTGGTTCATGTTAATTTGTTTGGCCGATCGTATGTGCGCCAAGTAGAAGAAATTGTATTGCGCTTTACAGCATAAGGAAACTGAAAACGTAATTAAAAATTAAAATTGACTTTCTTATCTCGTTATACTTTTTACTAACTTCACAAGGATGTTCTCCCCTTTTAAATGCTACGTGGAAGTAAGATAGTTTCAATGCGCTGGTCTATTTTAGTATGGCATTGCCCAAGCAAAATAGCACACTCAGTTTTTAATGAACGTACTCTGATAAAATATTTTTTACTGATTTTATTTTCTCTTGGCCTCGCCACGGTTTATGCACAAGTAACAAACTTTCGATTCGAACACCTTACTGTGGCCGATGGACTTTCGCAAGCACAACCGAATTGTTTTTTTCAGGATAGCGAAGGATACCTTTGGATAGGTACACAAGACGGTCTGAATCGGTATGATGGCTACACGTTTAAAGTGTATAAGAATAATCCGTTTGATAGCACCACTCTTACTCATAATTGGGTGTGGGCAGTTGCTGAAGACGATGATAAAAATTTGTGGATCGGTACCTTTCAAGGTTTGTGCAAATACATTCGCGGAGAAGATCGCTTTGAACAATACTACCATCAACCTAACAACCCCAACTCAATAAGTGGTAATAGACCCAACGCTATTGTTAAAGATAAACAAGGTAGGCTTTGGATTTCTTGCTGGGGTAGCGGCATTAATATGTATGATAAACAGACTAAAACGTTTACGCGTTTTTTGCATGATGAGAAAGACCAGCAATCGATTGGCTCCAATGCAGTGCGCACATTGTTTTGTGATCGGCAAGGTACGCTATGGATTGGAACGTGGAATGCAGGACTTAATAAATTAATAGAAGGAGAGAGCGGCATGCGCTTTCAACGCTTTACAAATTTTTCTGAAGTTGGGTTCGATCAGATCGAGCGCATTACATCGATAGCAGAAGATAAAGTTGGTAATCTCTGGATTGGTAGCCTTGAATTGGGTTTGTTACAACTGGATGTCTCACGATCGCGTTTCACGCGATGGCCACAATTAAGTGCGGTAGAAATAAATAAAATACTGTGTGATTCTAAAGGCAACTTATGGATAGGATCAAATAGCGGGGTGTATGTTTTAGATGATCGAACCAAACAGTTTACGGCATACCAACACAATTCCACCAATCCACATGGTATAAGTAATAATATCGTTTATACACTTTATGAAGATCGAAGCGGTATTCTCTGGATTTCTGGTAATGGAATAGATACGTATGATCCCAAGAAAAACATTTTTAATCTCTATCAACATCAACCATCAGCCAAGAGTAGTTTAAGTAATAATTTCGTGTGGTCATTTTGCGAAGATGATAATGGGAAGATTTGGATTGGTACGAATAGCGGGGCACTCAATCTTTTCGATCCCATTACTAAGCATTTCGAATTTATAACGATAGCCGATAAGCGAGGTAATGTTGCAACCAACATACAACGAATGGTTTTGCAGGGTGATGTACTTTGGCTGGTTACGGTTTCGTCTGGATTAGTGAGGTATAACGTAAAAACCAAAGAGGCTTATTTTTTTGAAGATCAGCACCCTTCAGCATTAGGATCTATCACTGCTTACAACGATATCTTATTGAATTCGGATCAGACACTTTGGATCGCATCCCGCGAAAACGGACTTTTTCATTTTGATCCCAAAACAAATAATGTAAAACAATATACTGCCAGCGCAGACTCAACCAGTATTGGCGCCAATTACATTAACGGACTTTATAAAGATAGAGCGGGTGTGGTATGGATTAGTCTTTGGGGTGGCGGACTAAGTAGGTATAATGCGGCAACAGATAACTTTATTAACTACCGCTACGACAGAAAGAATAAGTATGGTATCAGCGATCAAATGGTAAATGGAATCTATCAGCAAAATGATAGTATCTATTGGATTGGTACGCAAACCGGATTAAACAAATTGAATAAATTAACGGGACGTGTTACACATTTCTTTGAAAAAGATGGACTAGGAAACAATGTTGTTTATGAAATTATTCCCGATGATTTCGGATTTCTTTGGCTGAGCACGAATGGTGGGTTGTCGCGATTTCACCTATCAACAGAATCATTTGTGAACTTCACGGTGGCCGATGGCCTGCAAAGTAATGAGTTTAATACACATGCTTCTTTACGGAGTTCTACTGGTGAGTTATACTTTGGAGGAATAAATGGCATTACATCGTTTAATCCAGCGGCTATACGGAGCGACACAACGGCACCCAAACTTCTATTAGAGCACTATCGAATTTTTGATAAGTTATTTAGGCCGGAGGTTTCGGTATCGTTACCCTATCATGAAAATTATATTGGCTTTAAGTTTACAGCCATTGAGTTTTCTCATCCAACTAAAATTAACTATCACTATAAACTTGATGATGTAGATGCGAATTGGATTTCAACATTAAATAGGGAAGCTAATTATAATAATGTTAGGCCCGGTAAATACACTTTTTCTGTAAAGGCAGCTAACTCAGAAGGAATTTGGTCGGAGACTGTTTCTATGCAACTGATTATTACACCACCTTTTTGGACAACGTGGTGGTTTATCATTTTGATGGTGCTTTTAGTGGGGTTACTAATGTATGGAGTTCATCGATACCGATTGGCACAACTGATAAAGGTGCAGCATCTCCGAAATAAAATTGCCAGCGATTTGCATGATGAAGTAGGCTCAAGCTTAACACGCATTTCTATTTATTCGGATTTGTTGCAAAGCGGAACACCCGATAAAGATGGACGATCTTACTTGAGTGGAATTGGCGAACTAAGTCGCGATGTGGTAAGTGCCATGAGCGATATTGTTTGGTCGATAGATAATCGCAGCGATTCAATGGGATCCATCATGCTGCGGATGAAAGATTTCGCCAGCGAAACATTACAAGCCAAACAAATTGAGTTTGAATTTTCGGCTGGTAACATTGATGAAAGTAAAACCCTCGATCCAGCTTTAAAACAAAATCTGTATCTCTTAGTAAAGGAAGCAATCAACAATGCAGTGAAACATGCTAACGCGACACGAATAAGCGTACAGTTAATAAATGGCAGCGAACGGTTTGCATTAATAATAAAAGACAATGGTAAAGGCCTACCCGAAAACATATCTGAAAAAGGAAATGGCCTTCGAAACATGAAACGCAGAGCAGCAGCTATTCAAGCCGTGCTTGATTTTAAAAATGATAATGGCCTAACCATTACAGTTACCCGAAAATCTTTATAAGAACCTTACGTAAAACCTTGTTATCCTCACCAGAAGTTACTGAGCAATTATAGGTTTTATATCTCGAAACGATAAGGCCTCGGTCATTCATTAGTATTAAAGATAGACTACCTATCTTTTTGATTTCAGGTTCCCCACATGTTTATGGGATTGACTGCAACTTAAAGACAGGGTAGCTTGCTGTTCGTAAGCGTGCCGAGCAATTTCCAAAAAATGGCTAAACAATACTTAGCAACCGAATGTGCGTTGTTAGATAGTGTTGAGTAGGAAAAGGGGTTCATCAGTTTCGCAAACTAAATACTAATCAATATGAAAAAAACTATCTTACTCACTTACTTTAGTGTAGCACTAATGGTGAGTGCTTATGGTCAGTGGTCATTTAATGTAACCGGTGGACTAAGCTTGGCAACCTTTGGGGGCAGTGATGCGGAAAGATGGGGTGAAACGTATTCAAAGCCTGATATAGCGCTTCGTTATTTTATAGGCTCACAAGCAAGTCGCTTGTTGACTGAATCGTTACGGGTTGAAGCAGGAATACTCTTTTCTACAAAAGGCGCAAAGTACAGCACTGTGACGCAAGTTTTTGATCCTTCAAACCAAGGTTTACAAGATGTAGAAATTGCGTATAATAAAGTGCTCTCGTATATTGACATCCCTGTATCGGTGCGCTATGCATTATCGCAAAAACTTAATCTGCACGGTGGATTACAGCCAAGTATATTGATAAATGCTAGGGTTAAGAATAATGATGCCGCTCAAAATGCTTACGAATTACCTAAAACTGAAAATGCTAATGATCAATATAAAGTCTTTGATGCCGCTCTTGTCTTGGGGGCATCGTATGCGATTACCGATGATATCGCCTTAATGCTGGCGTATAATCATGGGCTTTTAAAGATTGGAACATATGAGGACACTACATATAGTATCTTTAATCGAATACTAAACGTATCGATAGTTTATACATTTAAAAAATAGCGTATACATGATCCTTGTTAATATTGTTGAGGACGACACACAAATGCGAATAGGGATAGAAACCTACTTAAATAGGCAACATGGTTTTTCGTGTACCGGAGCGTATGGTTCAGTAGAAGAATTAATTCGTAACCTAAAACCAACCTTACTACCACATGTTCTTATTATGGATATCGGGTTACCCGGTATGTCGGGTATTGAAGGCATGAAGTGGGTGAAGGAGCGTTACCCTGAAATTGATATTGTCGTGTTCTCAGTTTATAACGAATCATCAAAAATATTTGATTCACTGTGTGCAGGTGCCACTGGCTACCTATTAAAAAACACACCACTGGAAGAAATTAAGGAGGGTATTTATTTATTGACAAAAGGTGGATCGCCTATGTCGCCACAAATTGCTCGAAAGGTTATTGAGTTCTTCACACAAGATCCGAAACGAAAAACAGAATCTCCACTCTCTGCAAAAGAGAAAGAAATTGTTATTGCCTTAGTAGATGGTCTGAGTTATAAATTAATCGCTGATAGACTGGCGATTTCAATTGAAACGGTTCGGTTTCATATAAAAAATATTTACCGAAAGCTTCACGTGCATGGTAAAGCGGAAGTAATTAGTAAATCACTACGTGGCGAAATTTAAGAAGTAAATTACCTTTTAGTAAAGATGGCTAACCCACATGTTTATGTGGGTTGATCGACAACAGTTAATCAAGTAAGTTTATAATATAATTAAGAATTACCATAAACCCCAAGCAAGATGCGAAAGACCCTCTCTACCTTTTTCACCATCTTTGCAATAGCAAACTTGGTATTTGTTTTTTCAGGTTGCGACCTGTTTGATAAAATTGATGATGTTACGTTTACGGCAACTATTCCTGTAACGCTAGCTGTTAATGAACCGTTGGAGAGTGATACTCCCGTTCCTTACGCTGATATGGTAACACTCGATTTAACTGACAATCCTGAAGTAGATCGATACAAAAACAAAATCAAAGAAGTTAAAGTAACTAAAATCACCTACCAGATTATTAATTATGACGGGGGTTCTGTAACATTTTCAGATGGAGCCATCTTACTAAGTAGTACAGAAGAAACGTTGGCCGCTTCCCCAGTAATTACGTTAGGAAATTCGAATGAAATTGAATTGACAGATGTGAATTTAGATGTGCTTAATGCGTTGGGTCAGCTTTTAAAAGATGATAAAACTGCTGACATCACTTTAGAAGGAATTCTATCATCTGCACCTGTGGCTTTTCAGTTACAGATAAATTTTTACACAACCATTACAGCAAATGCGCTTTAGTAATGCAGCATAATTTTTCGAATAGTAAGAGATGACTTCTTACCTGCTTTGGGATTGTTGATAGTAGGTCAAAAAAATTTCGGTTTGAGTTAGTTAACAGGCTGTGCCTCCAGGATTTCTGGAGGCATATTTTTTTTTAGATGTGCCATAATCATTTCGGCATGTACACGCGAGTTCTCAATAAACCATTTGTTCGTTTTCAATCCACCGCACATTACTCCGGCCAGGTATATTCCATCAGCTTCTGTCTCCATAGTTAATTCGTTATAGATGGGCGTATGAAAAGCATCGTTGTGAAAAGTAATTCCACAGGCCTTCATAAATTCAAACGGTGGCTGATAGCCCGTCATGGCTAAAACAAAATCATTTTCTAGAATCTTAATTCCATCAGGAGTTTTAATTTCTACTGTAGTGGGAGTAATGGCAACCAGCGATGAATTAAAATACGCTTTAATAGAACCTTCGGCAATTCGGTTTTCAATATCGGGGCGAACCCAATACTTTACACTTTCGCGAATGGTGTCTTCACGAATAACCATCGTTACTTCCGCATCTTTGCGCCAGGTTTCTAAGGCAACATCAACAGCCGAATTCGCAGCGCCAACAACTACTACTTTCTGCTTAAAGTAGGGGTGAGGTTCATCATAGTAATGTCGAACTTTCGGAAGATCTTCGCCCGGAACATTAAGGGTATAGGGCAAGTCGTAAAAGCCCAGCGCCAAAATAACTGCCTTAGCCTGATACACTCCTTTTGAAGTTTGAACTACATGTCGATCACCTTCTTTCTTTACAGTTTCAACAGGCTCGTATAGTTTGATGTGTAAATCCCAACTGGAAGAAACTCTTCGATAATACTCTAAAGCCTCAGCTCGGTTAGGTTTTGGCCCATGCGAGATAAAAGGTACTCCACCAATCTCTAGTTTCTCGGAGGTAGAGAAGAAAGTCATGTTAAGCGGGTAGTGGTAAAGCGAGTTTACCAAGCAACCCTTCTCAATAATAACATACGAAAGTCCGGCTTTCTTTGCTTCAATTCCGCACGCGAGGCCAATAGGTCCGGCTCCAATAATCACGATATCGAAAGAAGAGGAAGGCATTTTTAAGAATTTTCTTAGTTAGGCGAATATAGACTTAGCGGATAATTAACCAATAAAATAAGCCAGATGTTATCCGAATAAATTTTATGCGCCAGTTTGGGTGTAACGAGTAGCTTTAAGGAAACATTCATAACCTATGAAGAATATATGTTGGTTGCTTGTGCTTTGGTTCCTTACAGTAGGATCACTCCGTGCACAAAAGGAAATTACCGTTGAGGATTTCACTTTAAAGAATACGTTTGCTCAGCGATCTGTACGCGGTGTTAATTGGATGAATGAGGGGAAATTTTATACCTCGCTAGAGAGCAATAAAATTATTCAGTACGATATCACTACCGGGCAAGCAGTAGCCACTCTTTTTGATGGCAACGAAAGCAATCCTAAAATTGCAGTGGATGGTTATAGCTTTAGTAGTGACGAAAAGAAAATACTTATCCTTACCGATAGGGCCAGTATCTATCGCAGATCATTTACGGCTGAGTACTATGTTTTCGACCGAACTACTAAGACCTTAAATAAACTTTCGCCAAACGGCAAACAATCTTATGCTACGTTTTCGCCCGATGGCACTCAGGTAGCTTTTGTGCGAAGCAATAATTTATATGTGGTTAATCTAGCCGATAGAAGTGAGACTTCTGTAACACGCGATGGCAAGTTTAATGAAATTATTAACGGTACAACGGACTGGGTATATGAGGAAGAGTTTGGTTTTGTAGAAGGTTTCTATTGGTCGCCCGATAGTAAAAAACTGGCGTATTATCGTTTTGATGAAACGGCAGTTAAAGAGTATAACATGCAGGTTTGGAATGATAAGTTATACCCAACCGATTACCGTTTTAAGTATCCTAAAGCTGGCGAGGCCAATGCTTCTGTCGAAATTTTTTTATATGATTTAGGGAGTAAGCAAAAAGTAAAGGCATCGGTTGGTGAAGAAAAGGATATCTACATTCCGCGTGTTTGCTGGACAGCCGATCCGAACATACTTTCTGTTCGAAAAATGAATCGCCTGCAAAACACATTAGAAATCATCCATGTCAATGCAACCACAGGTACTTCCAATACGGTGTTAACTGAAAAAAGCGATACCTATATCGACTTATCTTTTACCGATGATCTCACCTACTTAAAAGATGGTAAGCATTTTATTCACGCCAGCGAATCTAGCGGGTTTAAACATTTGTATCTCTATACGATGCTCGGTAAACGCATTGGCGCTATTACCAGCGGAAATTTTGAAGTAGCCAAATTTGTTGGAGCAGATGAAAAGGCTAAAACGGTTTACTATACTTCCACCGAAGTTTCTCCATTAGAAAGACATCTATATGCTATTTCATTTGATGGTAAACGAAAAACTAAACTCACCCAAGCAGCAGGTATTCATACCATAAATATGAGTTCCGATTTTCAGTTTTATATGGATACCTACTCCAGTGCAAGCCAACCTGTTATGGTAAGCTTGTTTAAAACAAGGGGAAATTCGTTGGTTAAGCACTTGGAAAAAAATGAAGGACTGGCCAAGGTGTTAGCAGATTATGGGTTTGTCGATAAGGAGTTTTTTACATTTAAAACTGTTGATGGTCAGTCGTTGGATGGATTCATGCTAAAGCCAGCAAACTTCGATGCTTCACGTCAATACCCGGTATTAGTGTATCAGTATAGCGGCCCAGGTTCGCAAAACGTAAACAATTCGTTTGGTGGTGGGCATTTCTTCTTTCATCAAATGCTAACCCAAAAAGGGTATATCGTTGCTGTAATTGATACGCGAGGAACAGGAGCACGAGGTGAAGCTTTTAAAAAGCTTACCTATAAACAACTCGGCAAGTATGAACTGGAAGATCATATTGCAGGCGCCAAATTTTTAGCCGGACTAGATTACATAGATGATAGTCGCATAGGTATTTGGGGATGGAGTTACGGAGGTTACATGACCTCTCTAGCCATGACCAAGGGCGATGGCATCTTTAAACTTGGCATAGCGGTAGCTCCGGTAACCAATTGGCGCTTTTACGATACCATTTATACCGAACGCTATTTGCAAACTCCGCAGCTTAATCCTTCTGGCTATGACGATAACTCTCCCTCTACCTATGCGCATGCATTACAAGGTAATTTTTTGCTGATTCACGGAACAGGAGATGATAATGTACACTTTCAAAACTCGGTGGTGTTACAAAGCGCACTAATCGATGCCGGCAAAAAATTTGACTCCTTTTATTATCCAGATAAACACCATGGAATACAGGGCGGCAAAGCAAGGTATCATTTATATACACTCATGCTTGACTATGTGTTGGAGAATCTGTGATCTGTAAATAGACTATTTCGCTCGGCTCTTAGCAGTCGCTTCATGGAGTTAATTTCGCAAGCCGGAAAATATTTTATCTAAACTTTCAATAAGTATTGAAAGTTTAGAAACTATTTATACCTTTGATGCGTACAATGAAATATAAAGAAGCCAAAGAAGAATTGATTCAAGCCTGGGGTAACTTAGGGCATAGCTGGGGGCTCAATAAAACCATGGCACAAATACATGCACTTTTAATGGTTTCACCTAAAGCTTTAACCACCGAAGAAATTATGGATGAGCTTTCTATTTCCAGGGGTAATGCAAACATGAATATTCGTGCGCTACTGGATTGGGGAATTATCTATCGCATATTGGTGCCAGGCGAACGTAAAGAATATTTTAAATCGGAAAAAGATGTTTGGGCACTTGCCCGGCAAGTAGCCAAGGAGAGAAGGAAGCGCGAGTTAGAGCCGATTTTAAAAGTACTGCGAGCGGTAACCGATGCACAGTCTGACGGTAGTGAAGAAGCCAAAGAATTTAAGAAAGTAGTTAAGGAGTTGAAAAACTTTGGAGAGAAATCAGACAGTCTATTGGAAACTTTTGTAAAAGCAGAAGAAAGCTGGTTTTGGAATACCGTGCTTAAAATGATGAAGTAGTAACGTCCTTTTTTTATTTTATAGTTTCACAATTTATTGAAAATACAATATTTATGAAATACCTAGATGTAATCGTTCAAACCCTTATCATCTTGCTAGGCTTGGTGGTGGTTATCATGTCGTTTGTTTTACAAGAGTCCGATTGGATGTTTAGTATCCTCTATGCTCAACTTCTACTAGGCCCGTGGCAAATGCTAAGTTCGATTGTATCAGTTATCGTTAAGGCACCACTCTACAAGGCTAAGCAATATCATTTGATACTATCCAGTATTTACCTAGTTGTACTCATGATCATCGGTATATCACTACCCATGCTGGCCAGTATTGCCTTTCTACTAATACTACCCTGGGCTTTGGCGATCTACTACTATGTACTCTCTTGGAAAACTATTTTTCCATCCACCAAGCGTAATGGAAGTTTTCTACCCAACCTAAGTTTTTAATATTCACCTTAACCAACACGTTTATGAATTACACCATCATCACCTACAGCATTTACCTACCTGTTTCCGTAGCATTAACCTATTGGGTTGCCAGCACACTCTTTAAAAATGGCCGCGTATTTCTAATAGAGATTTTTCATGCACAAGAACTCTTGGCCAATAGTGTAAACAAATTACTTCTAGTAGGTTTCTACCTGGTAAACATTGGCTATGCCGTGTACACATTAAAAATTACCAGCACCATTAGCGACACACAGCAAGTGATTGAAACACTCAGTTTAAAATTGGGCTGGATTATTTTGGTATTGGGAGCCATGCATTTTTTCAACTTGTTTATCTTGTTCAATCTGCGTAGAAAAGCAAAACAACAAACAGCTGTTATTTCTGCAAATGGTTAGTAGATAATACAGAACAAATGAAATCGTCATGCTCTACACCTATCAAAAAAAAGTGCAATACGTAGAGCAAACGATTTCATCGTTTCTTTAAAATCAAAAACAAATAATCAAATGAAAAAAATAGTGTTAGCGGGAGGTAGTGGTTATCTCGGTTCGGTACTTGCCAATTACTTTTCTAGTCAAGCCAATGAAATTATTATTTTAAGCAGAAGACCACAAAGGGCAGTAGGTAATATTCGTACGCTTGTCTGGGATGGTAAGTCTATGGGTAATTGGGCACACGCATTAGAAGGTGCTGATGTATTAATTAACCTTACCGGTAAAAGTGTTAACTGTCGCTACACCAAGGCAAATCGGCAAGCCATATTGAATTCCCGAATTCAATCAGTAAAGGTATTGGGTGAAGCATTACGTAGCACACAAAATGGGCCTGAAGTATGGATTCAGTGTGCATCGGCTACCATTTATCGTCATGCAACCGATCGGTTTATGGATGAATTCTCCGGAGAATTGGGTGATGGATTTTCTGTTTCTGTGTGTAAAGCTTGGGAGGAAGCGTTCGAACAAGAAGATGTACAAACGCGCAAGGTGATATTGCGACTGGGATTAGTGTTGGGCAAGCACGATGGTGTTTACTTGCGCTTTAAAAATTTGGTGCGCTTTGGTCTTGGCGGTAAACAAGGTAATGGCAATCAGTTTATTAGTTGGATACATGAATACGATGTAGCGAGCATGATTGATTTTATAGTACAGCACAAAGCACTGGCAGGCATCTATAATTGCACATCGCCACAGCCATTAAAAAATCAGGAGTTTATGAGCGTTATGCGAAAAAAACTTATGGCACAGATTGGCTTACCAGCACCGAGTTGGTTGCTAACCATAGGGGCTTTTATTATTGGTACAGAAACAGAACTAATTTTAAAGAGCCGATGGGTTATGCCATCGCGAATAATTAACGAAGGTTATACGTTTAAATATCCTGAACTATCTGAGGCGATCGAGGCAATTGAGAAATAGTTGTTTGCATTAGTGTGATTATTAAGGAGAAAATTTTCCACGAAAATTCTATTAGATAATCGCGGAGTTTTCGAATTTTCAGCATCAGACGGTCGAACTTTTATGCCAGCCTTAAGCGAAGATAAACCACAACGATACTTCATTGCGATAGTACCTCCTATTCCTATTTATGATGAAGTTCGGGAACATAAAGTATATTTTAAGGAACAGTATAATAGTAAGGCTTCACTTAATTCGCCCCCGCATATTACGCTGCACATGCCCTTTCAATGGAAGTTGAAAAAGGAGGATGAACTAGTAGATTCGTTAACCACTTTTTTTTCGGAGTTCGAACCCCTTACTATTGATCTGAATAAATACTCCACGTTTCCACCTCGGGTTATTTTTATTAATGTGCATAAGTCGGCAGCGTTAGAAAACCTTCAACGCGAATTAATTCGATTTTGTAAACGCGAACTCGGCCTGTTTAATGCCAATTACAAAGAGCAGGTATTTCACCCCCACCTTACATTAGCCTTTCGTGATTTAAAAAAACCAAACTACCAGCGTGCTTGGGATGAGTTTGCCAGTAAAAATTATCAGGCTTCGTTTGCCACCGAAACCATTTCATTGCTAAAGCATAACGGCAAAGTGTGGGAAGTTTTTAAAGACTTTAAACTTTCGAACCCTGTTTCTTAACTTCTTTCCATCAGGCGTGTTTATGAACCATGCACGCTACACTTGTTTTTCCACATCAACTTTATGCAGACCATCCGGCTTTACAAAAGAGCTGCCCTGTTTATTTGGTTGAAGATGAATTATACTTTACCCAATATACCTTTCACCAACAAAAGCTTATTCTTCATCGTGCCTCAATGAAATACTATGCTGACTATCTAACTCAGCAAGGTTATACCATTCACTATTTAGAAATTTCATCAACCCCTTCACTACAACGTGTTTTTGAAATAATGAAAAATTCGGGGACTACCGAAGTTCACTATGCCGATACTAGTGACTACTTATTACAGCGAAGGCTTACACGGTTCTCCAATCAAACGGGTATCGTATTGGTGAAGCATCGAACGCCTAATTTTTTATTGTCAAAAGAAGAATTTCTCCAAGCACAGCCCGATCCGGAGAAATACTTTATGGCCAACTTCTACATTCAGCAACGTAAGCGTTTTTCTATTTTGGTAAACGAAGCCGGGCAACCAACCGGGGGGCAATGGAGTTTTGATGCCGACAATAGGAAAAAAGCACCTAAAAATTTAGTTTTCCCAACGCCTTATCAGCCTGCTGAAAATGCTTATGTACGAGAGGCGAAACAGTATGTAAAGAAGTTTTTTTCAACCAATTATGGATCGGGTAATAGTTTTTCATATCCGGTAACACATGCAGAAGCACTACAAGTTTTAGAAGATTTCCTAACCAACAGAATGCATCTGTTTGGTGATTATGAAGATGCAATCGTACAACAAGAGCGTGTGTTGTTTCACTCGTTACTCACACCGGCATTAAACATAGGACTGCTTTCTCCACAACAAATTTTAAACACGACATTAAAATTTCATGCAGAACAGCCTATTCCGCTTAACTGTTTGGAAGGTTTTATCAGACAGATAATCGGATGGCGTGAGTTTATGCGTGGTGTATACGAGACATCGGGCGTCTATCAGCGGAAGCGTAATTTTTATGACTATAACCGCAAAATACCGGAGAGCTTTTGGACAGGCACTACAGGTATTGTGCCGGTTGATGTAACCATTCAAAAAATACTGGCCACAGGTTATGCACACCACATTGAGCGACTCATGGTGCTGGGTAACTTTATGCACTTATGTGGATTTGATCCGGACGAGGTGTATCGATGGTTTATGGAAATGTTTATTGATTCGTACGATTGGGTAATGGTTCCTAATGTTTATGGCATGAGTCAGTATGCCGATGGTGGTTTAATGACAACCAAACCGTATGTGTCGGGATCGAATTATATTTTGAAGATGAGTGACTACAAAAAAGGTGAGTGGAGTACTATTTGGGATGGTCTTTATTGGCGCTATATCCATACCCATGTAGAAAGTTTTAAAGACA
>CAYNKN010000017.1:0-18666 GCA_964397805.1 uncultured Chryseolinea sp.
TACAACTATAAATGCATGTATTCTTTAGTACAGAAACCACGAAGGGCACAAAGATTTACACAAAGGGCTCAAAGAAATTAATCAATTGCTTTTCATTGTAAACCATACCTACTGCAGGCAGGCTTTGTGCATTCTTTGGTGCTCTGTGGTAAAAGACGTTCTTGAGATGGCTTCTGTTGTCCTCATTATTTGTTAAAAGCATTATTAGGTTTTCATGTTTCAATACGAGGCCATTTCCATGCATAGCGGATAATTAGACAAAGAAGAATGACTTCTACAACAGCGCCAAACACCATGTGTAGCCAAGCCTCTCCGGCCAAATTAAACAATGTATAGGGAATATACACCGCGGCAATAATGATATTGACCCAGCGATTTACTTTAGCTGGCATGGCAACAGAAAGAAAAATCATCAGTGCCGGAATTGTCACTGAGGCGAGTGCTACCAAAAGAAATCCTTGCGTAATATCAAATACAAACACCTTCTCTTTCAGAATATCTTCTATTACACCCGGCATAAATAAGGCGAAATAATCAAGATAGATAATTAGAAACATTAACTCGCCCACAGCTTAGCAAGCTTCACTTTCAAACTAACGTTGAAGTCCTCCAATGAATTTTGTGATGTTTTTTGTGTGTTCACAAATTATCTACTAAAAATTAAATCCGAAATGTAGCCCCGGCTCAGGCGTGTATTTTGGCCACTTGTCATCTTTTTGTCTAAATCCATCTGGCATTTCCGATTGAAAAGCACGACCAGCAACACCAAGTGATGGCTCTATAAAAAACCTATCCTTAAAGAGTTTAATGTGATAGCCAACTCGATTAGTGTTGAATATAATGAAACCAGTATCCACCTTATCACCGTTTTCATTCTTAAATGTTTGCCACATAGGTATTACGTGTACTGCTATGTAAAGACCTTTCCAAATATACCTTTGGTAAGCTAAGCCAATTCCATACTCTCTTATGTAGCCAGGAAATTTCTCTTCAGGTTTTCCATATGCCTTATTATAAAATGGGTTGATACCAAGAGGCCAGGCATGCTTCCAAGTTATTAGCTCAAGAGAAATTACATCCTTTCCTGTAATCCGATAGCCTAAATTAAGTTGAGCGAAACCGGGGGGATTTACGGGAGCTAAATTACCTAACAAAAATAAGGTGCTCCCAACAAACCACTTTTTGTAGGTGCTGTCTGTTTCAGTATATTGTGCATTCAACTGTAAATTGCTTGCCAACACAAAGGCAAGTCCAATCCATAAAATTTTCTTTTGCATTTCTTTCTTTTCTAAATTAAGCGATACTGCAAAAGTAGACTGACGAGATGCCTTAGCTCGTTCACTTAAGTTAAGTAATGAATCTTACCCTTTATCCTTCTCTATGATTCTTGCTCTTAACCTACTTAATGATTGTGGTTTTATACCAAGATAACTAGCTAATTGATGTTGTGGCACACGTTGGATAAGGTCAGGTCTTTTTTGTAATAAGTTCTGGTATCGTTGTTCAGGTGAAGAAGTCTTAAACTCGTCAAAGTCTATTCGATGTTTAGCTAACATTTCTTCCGAAAACATTCTGCACATGATGTCAAACTTTGGAAACTTACTATTTATCTCTGCTTCCATATCAGAATTGGAAATTAGAAGCATACTGTCTTCGATACAACTTACATAATATTCAGACGGAGTTTTGCTGATCACACAAGGAGGTGTCAATGCTTCCATTTCGGTGTAGAAAGCTGTTGTTTTTTCTTCTCCGTCTATGATATAATAAACCCGAATACAGCCTTCCAAAACAAAGTAGCTCTCTTTCGATTTTTGTCCCTTTTTAAGTAATGCCGTACCTTTTTTTAAGGTGCGAAATATATCCAAAGAAACAAGTGCGTTCTTCTCATCTTCTGTCAGCGAAATGTATTTTGATATAAAGTCAAATAGTATGTCCTTCATTGCTTTTATATGTTGTTATGTTATTACCTTTCGTTACTCTTGCCACCAACCAATAACTTAGGAACACTATTTTACTGCCCAGCTATACTCATCTTCCAAAATCATCTTGAAGCCGTACAATATCATCTTCATCCGAAGGATTTTCAGAATCGGTATGTTGCCAAATTTCTGCTACTACTCCCCAACGGCTCAGCCCCACTAACCGATGTCGTTGGCCTTGCGCTAGTCTGATAATTTCTTCGAGCTGTAACGGTACTACCTCACCTTGCTCATCGGTTAAGCTAGTGACCACCCCTGCTGTGCCCGCTATAAGTTTCCAGATTTCTGCCCGTCTAAAATGGTATTGCCACGATAATCGTTTATTGGGTTGAACCACCAAAATTTTAGGACTTAACTTCCCGCTAATCTGTAAAGAAGAAATTTCAATCCCAGGAAAATAGAACTCAGCAAAACGTTTAGCTTGTCCTTCATCCAATACTAAAAATCCGCCCCATGGTCTTTCGAAATCGCTGGCAACAACAGTAAATCCTAGATCGGTTATGTAGTGTTCAACTTCTGTTTGAATTTCTTTCTTTGTTCCGGTTAATGTTAAGGGCATAAATAAGTAGTTGGTTGAGTTTCAAAAATAAGCGTGGAATTAAACACACGGTAATTTATTTCAGTTATCTGCGGCATACCTAATTCCACATACTTTGCGAATGCGATCTAAGGTTTCGATCAGCAACAGCGAGTCGGCAAATGTCATCACCGGACTTTCAGTTAAACCTTTCTGTAAACAGTCATTTACATGTCGGGCTTCAAATTGATATCCTCCACCTATTTCGCGATGAACCTCGATGAGTTCAGGTGGATTTTTACCTTGGGTCCATTCCAAAATAGATGTAGCATTATGAAACCGATTTTTCATACGAATAAAACCCTCGCTGCCCATCACAATTGCTTCCACCGGAGTATCTGCGTCAAACGTTGCATGCAAGGTAGCCAATACACCACTTTCAAATTTTAATACAATGGCGAGCTGCTCATCTACGCCAGAAGGAAAGGGCTTCATTATTGCCTGAACTTCTACAGGCCGGCCTGCTAAAGAAATGGCTAGAAAAACCGGGTAGATACCAATGTCTAACAAGGCACCACCACCAAGCAACGGATCGTATAGACGCTGTGCTACAGGTGGTCCTGAACGAAAACCGAAATCGGCTTGTATCATTTTTAACTCGCCTAAGGCACCTGTCTGAACAAGCGATGCCACCTGCTGATACTGCGGAAGAAACTTCGTCCAGAAAGCCTCCATTAAAAAGGTTTGCTGCTTTTTGGCAAAGGATATCATTTCCATTACTTGCCTGGTGTTAAGGGCGAACGCCTTTTCGCACAGTACAGCCTTTTTATGTTGAAGGCACAGCATGGTATGTTCATAATGAAAACCGTGTGGGGTGGCAATGTAGATTACATCTACATCTGTACAGGCTGCCAATGCTTCATACGAAGCAAAAGATTTTTTTACGTTGAACTCCTGCGCAAAGGCATGGCGTTTACTATCATCGCGTGAGGCAATCGCTACTAACTCAGCATCGTCAACCAATTTTAAATCGGCTGCAAACTTATTGGCAATTTTTCCGCAACCTAAAATACCCCATCGAATTTTTTTATTCATAAACTCGTTCGTTTGCGCATTGCGAAAGGTATGGATATTATTACACGAACGTGTTAAAATACCTTTACACAAAACGAAGCGGTAAGCTACTACACGAATCGTTTCGCATCAACATGTTGCTTTAGTACTTTAGCTCCAGATTGATTACGCTTGAATGACATTATTTCAATAAGAGATATGGGCGATTTTCGCTTTAAACAATTTACCATACAGCACGATCGATGCACCATGAAGGTAGGTACCGATGCCGTACTACTGGGTGCATGGGCAAAGATTACATCGGCTAAGCATGTACTAGATATTGGTACAGGGTCTGGAGTAATTGCATTAATGCTGGCGCAACGTACCTCGCCCCTATGCACCATTGATGCCGTTGAAATTGAACCCATCGATGCGCAACAAGCAACCGATAATGTTTTACAATCGCCTTGGCCAAACAAGGTGCGCGTATTCAATACCTCTATTCAAGAATTTAAGCCTCCACATTTTTACGATCTTATTATAAGCAACCCGCCTTACTTTATTAATAGCGAAAAACCTCCGGATGTACGCAGACAACAAACCCGGCATACTAGTTTATTAAGTTTTGAAAGCTTGTTGAGTTGTGTAAACCGATTACTCACACCAAATGGAAAATTTAACATTATCCTTCCTTATACTGAAGGATTTCAATTTGTGGAACTAGCCAGACAAAGTAAGTTGTTCTGCACCCGGCAGGTATCGTTTAGAACACGCCTTGAAAAACCTATTGAACGCTGGCTGCTAGAATTTTCACGCGTAGAAAGTACAAGCGAGCGCGATGAAATCCTTCTTTATGAAAATGGCCTAATGTGGTCAGCTAAATACCACGCATTAACGCAGGAATTTTACTTAAATCGATAGTGACTCCAAAATTTAAAGAAAGTATTCTCCCTCTTAATCAATACGTTACAAATAAAAAATTACATGTTTAAACATATATATCTATTTTATCGTTATTCTTGCAGAACCAAAATCAAAACGAAATCGATTTATGAAAAAAATTAATGCATTGGTAGGTCTGTTGCTAATCGCTGGCAGCACCTTCGCACAAACAACCTGGACAATTGATAACTCTCACTCTAAAATCGGATTCAGTGTTTCGCACATGGTGGTTTCCGAATCAGAAGGAAACTTCCAAGATTTTGATGCTACGGTTGTAAGTAAAGCAGCCGATTTTGCTGGAGCAGAAGTTAGCTTCACGGCCAAAACCGCATCCATTAACACAGAAAACGAAAAGCGCGATGGCCACTTAAAATCAGCTGATTTCTTTGATGCAGAGAAACATCCTGAAATTTCTTTTAAAGGAACTCTTGTTAAAGATGGTGGTAAATACAAATTGAAAGGTGACTTCACCATGAAAGGTGTGACCAAAAAAGTAGAATTCGATGTAACCTATGGTGGTTCTATTGATACTGGTCGCGGAACAAAAGCTGGTTTTAAATTAACTGGTAAAATCAATCGTCAGGATTACGGCTTAACATGGAGCAACAAAACTCCTGGTGGCGAATTAGTGGTCGGTGATGTGGTAGAGATTACGTGTAAGATAGAACTTGATAAAAAAGCTTAGTTTGGAGCCAAAAGTAAAAACCCCGGGCAAGTTGTCTGGGGTTTTTTATGATTTGAAATTAATGCCGTTACACCTTACAAAACAATAATTTTCTGAGCGTTGAAGATTGAAGAAGAAATACAGCAATTGGTTTTCAAAAGTCCGCAGCAAAAAGCGGTTATCAATTTGTTGTATACCGCCAATTGGCTTCAACACAAACAGCAAGAATTTTTTAAAACGTTCGGTATTACTGGCCAACAGTTTAATATTTTAAGAATCTTAAAAGGGCAATATCCAAAAGCGATTTCAGCCAGCGAAGTAAAGTCGCGCATGCTTGATAAAAATTCAGATGTATCGCGATTAGTCGATCGGTTAATAGCAAAAAAACTGGTCACCAAAACCACCTGCCCCAACGACAAAAGAGCTTCCGACATTACCATTACTGCTGATGGCCTTGCCCTCCTCAAAACCATTAGTCGGTCGCAGCAAAAAATTGATTCGGTGCTCACGCTCACAGACGAACAAGCAACCCAACTTAGCGATTTATTAGATGCCAGCCGGCATTATGTTGAGGCTTTTTAAGACCTGCTACATGAAGTAACAACCCCACAAAATTTGATGTTCAGTGTGTTATGCATTTATGCATATTAATCTGCACTTAAACACACAATGCTTCATTTATCGAAAGCTGGCAAATTTCTTTTTGCAACTCCGTACTTTTCTTTAGCTTGAACTACATTAACCAAACTACTAGCGAATGAAAAGACAATTACTCCTCCGGGTAAGGCGGTTTTTTTTACCCCTTATCATGCTCACGTTGTTATGGAACACGCTTCCCGCTCAACAACCCCAACTCAAAACGCAGGCGGATACCCCGCCAACGGTACAACCTGTAACAGGGCACAACAACCTTCGAAAACTTTCGAAAATTAACGACCAGCAACTTAAGGGCACCGATCAAAAACCTAAAGCGCCTGGCGATGATGCACAGCTTAGAAGGTTATATGAAATTGAGATTTTAAAAGATCCTGCCACCGGATTACTTCCAGAAGGAATCCGCGAACGCGAACTTGAATTTGCCCGCCAAATGGCCGAACGCTATGGTATTTCGTTTGCCCGAACCAGTAGTTCCATGTTGGAAGATTGGAAACCACGTGGCCCCTTTAATGTGGGTGGAAGAACCCGCGCCTTAGCCATTGATCTCGATAATGAAAATGTAATTTTAGCCGGAGGTGTTTCCGGTGGTATGTGGCGCTCAGAAGACAATGGACTTACATGGGTAAAAACTACCGGCTCCAGTGAAATTCAAAGTGTAACGGCTATCGCCCAAGATCCACGCCCAGGTTATCGACAAACATGGTACTATGCTACAGGCGAACGCATTGGTAACTCTGCTTCGGGTGGTGGTGCTTTCTTTGGTGGTAACGGTATTTATAAATCCATTGACGGTGGAAAAAGCTGGAGCATTCTTCCCTTTACTGCGGATGATCGCCCACAAACCAATACACCTTACGATATTACTTTCAATATGGCTGTTCATCCGGTAACGGGTGATGTATATGCTAGTACGTGGTGGGGTGTTCATCGCTCTACCGATGGCGGTGCTACTTTTGCCGAAGTATTAAGTGGCGGTATAGACTCCTGGACAGACATTTTAATTACTCCGAGTGGTGTTCTTTATGCGGCTATTGATGGCCGCGGGAATCCTAATCGAGGAGTATTTAGATCGCTTGATGGAACTACCTGGACTTCTGTTACTCCACTTGGTTTTCCGGCTGCTGGCGTTACTAACTGGGGTCGTGTGGTATTAGGTTATACACCTACAAACGAAAATATTATCTACATCTACGCAGATAATGGCCTTGGAAATGGTGCTGCCTTTTTGTGGCGCTATACGCATGATGATACCACTCCGACTGCTGTGAGTTTAACCGCTAACTTACCTGCATTTGGCGGTAGCGTGGGTAACCTAAATACGCAAGGTGGATATAACATGGTTGTTAAGGTTCATCCTGCAAACCCCGACATCATTTTTATAGGTGCTACAAACTTATATCGATCGGCTAATGGCTTTACATCACCTGCTACTACAAGTTGGATTGGTGGATACTCACCTCTTAATAATGTGAGCCTTTACCCGAACCAACATCCCGATCACCACGCATTAGTATTTTATCCCTCTAATCCATTAAAAGCATTATCGGGAAATGATGGTGGTGTACACTTTACAGAAAATATTTTAACGACTAATGCAGGTACGCTACCTGTATCTTGGATTTCCAGAAACAACGGATACTTAACAACACAACCGTATGCTATTTCTATCGAACCGCTAGGAACGGGTGATCAAGTGTTGTCTGGCTTTCAGGATAATGGAACTTGGTTTACAAACTCGAGTACACTTACCAATCCGTGGTCAGAAGAATTTGGTGGCGATGGTTCGTATAACGCTTTCGCTGATGGTGGTGTAACGCGTTATGTATCTTCACAAAACGGAAATATCTATCGATTAAATTATGCTTCAGCTGATGCGGAGGCAGGTGCTTATACTTCGTTTTCGCGTGTAACACCGGCTGGTGCTTCGGGCTTCTCGTTCATCAACCCATTTGTGCTCGATCCGAACAACGATAACATTATGTACTTGCCTGCCGGGCAACGTATTTGGCGCAATGACAACCTCGATGGTATTCCCATTTTTAGTAACGCCCTTACAAGTGTAAACTGGAATAACCTGACCAACTCGGCCGTACCTTCGGGTACAATTACCGCAGTAGCGGTTTCTAAAATTCCGGCTAACCGTCTTTACTACGGAACTAATCAAGGGTTAATCTATCGCATTGACAATGCGAACATTGGCGATCAACCCAAGGTTAACATCTCTGCTGGAAAAGGTTTGCCAACTGGTTTTACAAGTTGTATTACGGTAGATCCTGCCAATGCCGATCGTGTTTTTGTGGTATTCTCGAACTACAACATCCTTAGTGTTTTCTATTCTGAAAATGGTGGAGATACATGGACAAACATTAGTGGAAACCTAGAAGAAACACCTACCGGATTAGGTAGTGGACCTTCTGTTCGCTGGTTGGCCATTGAAGGAAATAGTGACAAATATTATGTAGGTACCAGCACCGGCTTGTATGCTACGCGTACGCTTGAAGGTGCTTCTACCACATGGACACAAGAAGATATCAATGGCATCGGAAATGTTGTAGTACCGATGGTACGCACACGCGATGATGGCTACGTAGCTGTTGCCACCCACGGTAACGGTGTGTATAGTGCGAAGTTTGAAGTAACCCCACTACCACAGCCAACACTCAAAGTAGTTAATCAACTCGATAATATTGAAGTATTTGTAAACAGCCCGAATACGCTAATCGATATTAGTAATGTATTTGTTTCAGAAATCGGACAACCCATAACGTACTCGTTGCTCAATTCAAATCCTACATTAGTAACAGCTACGCTTACGGGTTCACAATTGCAATTGGCGTATACACCCGATGCAACAGGCACTGCCACCATTGGTATCATTGCCGCTGCCGGAAGTGAGACTATTTCAGAAGCATTTAATATAACGGTGCGTAGTCTGGAGTTTGTTATCTACAATCAAAACACCGCTCCTTTAAATACACGACCTTCTCAACTATTCACTGACTTCGGAAATTTATTGGCGCAAAGTGCCGATGACTTTATTATTCCCGAAGGTCAATCGTGGGAAATTGATCGTGTGTTCGTGCGTGGTTCTGTTAGCGGAACATCGCCTTTAAACGCTGCGCGCGTAATATTTTATGCAGATAATGGTGGAGCACCTGGAGAGGAGATTTATAATAGTGGTACGCTCGTTCCATCACTTGGGCCAACGAATCCAAATTTAGATTTAACGCTCCCCGTTAAAGCTTCATTAGAAGCAGGTACCTATTGGATTTCTGTTTTTGTAGAGCGTGCCTTTGCCGGTGGCAATCAGTGGTTCTGGGTTACTACCAGTACTGTAACCGGATCGCAAGGACAGTTCAGAGATGCCGGTAACTTATTTGGCACCGGTGCCATTAACTGGCAAGCTATGTCGCTTACATTTGGTGGTGCGCCAGTAGATTTACTCTTTACACTCTTTGGTCAGGGTTCTGGTTTCCCAACACCTGCTGCACCTAGCAATCTAACTGCGCTTTACAGTTCAGGTACTGCTTTTTCATTAAGCTGGACAGACAATGCGACCAACGAAATTGGCTTTGCCATTCAACGATCTACCAACGGCACTACCTTTAGTAATCGTACCACGGTAGGACCTAATCAAACAACGTATACCGATACTGACTTTTTCGATCCGTTATTAACCTACTACTACCGCGTTGCCGCGATCGGACTAAGTGATACTTCAGCCTTTTCGAATGTAGCCTTTACTGCGGTTGTACCACCAGCGCCTGTAGCTACACCAGCAACTTTTGTATTTCCTACATTCTTCTTTGCCAATTGGAAACCTTCCATCGGTGCGAAGTATTATGAACTCGATGTTTCTGCCGATGGCTTTGCCACATTCTTAAAAGATTTCGAAAAGAAAGCAGTGAACAGCACTACGTACTTAGTGTTTGGCACCGATTCGAAAAAAGATTATGCCTACCGTGTGCGTGCAGTGAATGATGGCGGAAAATCGGCCAACTCTAATGTAGTAGATGTGGTTACGATCAAAAATCTTAACCTCACATCAGTTTGTTCAGACAATCCTACTGTTAACAGAAGATGGCGCGTTACAAATCCAAACAATGTTGATGTTACCGTAGAGTGGAATGTTTTTGGTACTACACAAAAAGGAAAATTCATTGCACCTCCCGGTCAATCATTCTTTACAACAAATACAGTAAGAGGTGCTAACACCACCATTATTTTGTGGAAAGATGACAAATTTATTCCGCGGTTATCTGTGAAAGCTTCGAGTGGAGCGCGTTGTGTAGGCGGTGGAACTGAAGCAGCAACCGATCAATTTATCGATGAAGGTATTGAAACTGAGTCGCCATTCTTAGTTAATGCATGGCCTAATCCTTCTACCGATAAATTCAATATTATGATTGCCTCTCCGCTAGACGAAATGGTTGATCTGGAAATCTATTCAACAAAAGGTGACCGGATTATTAGCCAGCAAGCCATGAGCAATACTATTGTAGAAATTGATGCAACGGCCTATCCAAAAGGTATGTATGTGCTGCGCGCTAAACAATTGATCTACGCTAAAACAGTAAAATTAATTAAGCAGTAAGCGTACATAAAAATTACGCTCAACATGAAAGAGGACAGGCTAACAACCTGTCCTCTTTTTTATTTAATAGGATAATCAATTCAAGAAAGCAATTCGAAAAAGGTATAGGCTTAACAATAGACATCTAACCTATTGGCACTGCTAATTTTTTGCACTGTAAAATTTAGACCTTTCACGCGCCATAAATGCACGTAACAACGTAGGTACTTTGCCTGTGATTTCTTGATACTTGGTAGACAAAGCAGGAACTGACTGAAAGCGTGGAAGAAAATGAAGAATTAACATGACTAACGCTAACCCTGACGATACACCCTCCTTTCGTTTTCTAAGGTAAAAACGTATCGGCCCAACTGATTCGTAGGTAACCGTTTCTTCAAGTACCTCACTTAATAGCGCACATACTTCTTTAAAATTTTTATTTTCAGTTCCGGTTATTTCAATAACCTGATTGCGGTAGCGCACAACATCAAGCAACACATGGGCAGCTACTTCACCAATATTTTCAACATCAACCCAACAAAATTTAGCCTGACCCGCTGGTAAACTTATTTTACGATTTTGTTGAATATCCTTTGCCCACGTAGTTGTTAAGTTCTGCATAAAATAACCTGGCCGAAGAAAAACATAATCGATACCCGCTTGCACAATAAGCTTTTCAATTTTAGCGTGTGGAATAATGTTACTACGCTCAGCGCCTTGCACCGATAAAAAAACAATTCCTTTAACCTTCGCCACCACGGCAGCTTCTAGTAAAGGCTTAAAATATTTAGGCACATCAGAAATATGTGGCGGACGCAACAAAAACAAAATATCTATATGCTGTAAAGCAGCAGGAAATGAATTAGCATCTTCAAAATCAAAGTGTACTAAATCCACATTCGGATACTCACCGAACGATTTCCTGGATTTATCTACATCGCGTACTCCGGCAACCAACGTATGCGAATCAGTTAACTGATGATAAAACTTAATCACCTCTTTACCAATGTTTCCGGTGGCTCCGGTAATTAAGATTTTTTGCATAAGTACATTGGGTAAAACGTTAATGACAACGGAGTTTTAGTTATCGTTAAAGAAGGTTTATTAAAATGCGAAGTAACCTATAAAGCGCATAAATCTATCTGCATTTACTGCGTAACAATTAGATTTTCGCTTTCATACCTCATCAACACTATACATTCTTTAACTCTTCTTTTACAAAGTGCATGAGTTCTTGAATGTACGCCCGACTAAAATCAAACTTAATATTAGCTGCTTCATAAATTTCTGGTATCGAACGAAGGTACCCTAGCGCTAATGCTTTTTGATAAGCTTGCAGTCCGGCTTTAGGATCGTTCCGATAATTTCGCCACACCGCAATAGCACCTAGTTGTGCCATACCATATTCAATGTAATAAAAGGGTACTTCGTATAAGTGCAATTGTTTTTGCCACAGGTAATCTTTCGTTGCCTGTAAGCCAGTCCAGTCTGTACTATCATCGGCATATTGATCGAAAATAGTATTCCATGCACTTCTTCGCTCTTCGGCTGTGTGATTCGGGTTTTCGTAAAGCCAATGTTGATAATGATCAATGGTAGCTACCCACGGTAAGGTTTCAATAATATCTTCTAGGTGTTCGCGCTTGGCACGTTTCAACTCGGCTTCGTTAGTAAAAAACACATCCCAATGATCCATCGAAATTAACTCCATCGACATGGATGCCAACTCAGCTACTTCAGAAGGTGTTGATTTAAAATCGTTCAGTGCTAAATCGCGTGTTAAAAAATTATGGATAGCATGACCACCTTCGTGCATAATGGTAACCATATCGCGCAGCGTAGAGGTAGCATTCATAAAAATAAATGGAACACCAATTTCTGCTAATGGATAGTTATATCCTCCGGGTGCTTTACCTATCCGCGACTCGAGATCTAAATGACCCATTTCTTTCATCGTTAGTAAACACTGCCCAAGGAACGGATCAATTCTGCGAAATACTTCTATTGTTTTTGTTGTGAGCTCAGCTCCATCAGAAAACGGCTTCAACGCTTCACGAGCTTCTGTATCTACGGCTTTATCCCACGGACGAAGTACTGCAATACCCAATTTTTCTTTACGTTCTTCAGCCAGCATATTTAACATGGGTACTACTTCATGCTGAATGGCTTTATGGAAATCAAAACAATCTTGCGGTGTATAATCAAAACGCCCAAGCGACTTAAACATATAGTCGCGAAAGTTTGCAAACCCTGCGTTTTTGGCAACCCGATGGCGAAGTGTAATAAGCGTAGAGAATAGTTCGTCTAGCGTATCTTTATCCTGTAGCCTACGCGTTGCAATTTTATGATAAACATGTTCACGCTTTTCGCGATCAGTCGACATCAGTAAAACTGCTGCTTGTTGTAGTGTAAGCTCAGTGCCATCTACTTCAATAGTCATGGCACCATTAAGCTGCGCATACTTTTGTGTTTCTGTATTAATCTCCGTGAACAGCGGTACATTCTCATCACGAAAAAGTTCGATTTCCTTTTTCAATGAGCGAATCATTAAATCGTAGCCTACCTCATTCATTAACGTTGAAAGTAAAGGCGAATCGGAAACCTTTTTGTTGAGCTTATCGGATACCGGTGCAATTTCGGGTTGAATGTGCTGTACAAAATCCTGGTAGGCCTTGAGGTAATCTTTATTTTCGGTATAGCACGTCATATGGATGTAGCGCCAAGCGAGGTCTTCTGCAATTACGGATTCCAACTCACTCCGATCGCGAAACCACTTTTTAAGGTCATCGGTAGTTGTTAAGGATCGATTAAGTAAATCATCAAAAAAAGGTTTCAATCCAGCCCATGTATCAACAGCAAAAATATCTGGTAAAAATTGACGCTCTGGTCGTTTCGGTAATTCCAACACCTCTTGTATCATAGTTCTTATTTAGTAAAGAATGTGAAAGTATATAAATTGGCAGTGTTTAAACAATGTTGACGGGTAAACTGATTCCCACTTCGGACTATTTTTTACTACTTTTGATTAAACTTTAATACGCTAACGCTATGGCTAAAAGTAAAGATTCCCGCAAAGAAGCGAAGAAGCCTGCCAAAAAAACGCTTAAAGAAAAGCGTGTAGAAAAGCAGACTAAAAAGTCTAAGGGCTAATACGCAATCAATCATCAGCATCTGCCAGGCAGGTGCTGATTTTTTTCTTCTCTCCTGTAAAGTTCCAGCATACCTCTTAGCCATCTTTTTCCTTCAGATTAAAAAATACCCTATAATGAAGTTCATAAAGCCTATTCTTTTAATGCTAATGTGTAGTGGAATTATGCTTACATCCTGCCAAAAAAAAATCACGCTAGAACAAGTTCAGCAACAGATAACAGAAGAATTGAAGCAACACCCGGGCACCTTTGCCATTGCTTTTAAGGATCTTACCTCGCAAGAAGAATTTTTCATGAATGAACGGGAAGTATTTCATGCCGCAAGTACCATGAAAACTCCGGTAATGATGGAGGTATTCAAACAAGCTGCCCAAGGAAAATTTTCGATGCAAGACTCCATCCTGATTAAAAATGAATTTTACAGTATTGTTGATGGAAGTACGTATAGTCTTAATCCAGAAGATGATAGTGAGCAAACACTTTACACCCAAGTTGGCAATAAGCGAATCCTTGCTGATCTGGTTTATGATATGATTATTGTAAGCAGTAATCTGGCGACTAACATTATTATTGAGTTGGTAGATGCACAGATGGTGATGGAGTCGATGCGTGAAATGGGTGCACGTGATATCCAAGTACTTCGCGGAGTAGAAGATTCAAAAGCCTACGCTCAAGGACTCAATAACACCACCACAGCCTTTGACCTAATGCTTCTTTTTGAAAAACTTGGCAACGGTGAGGTGGTTAGTAAAGAAGCCTCAAAAGCCATGATTGATATCTTATTGGATCAGCGCTTTAATGAAATCATTCCGGCTCATCTACCTCAGGAAGTTAAGGTGGCACATAAAACCGGAACCATTACGGGTGTTCACCACGATTCAGGTATTGTGATCCTGCCCGATGGTCGCCAATATGTGTTGGTAATCTTATCCAAAAAATTAACCGATGTTGATGCCGCTACGAAAGCCATGGCTAATGTTTCTAAAATAGTGTACGACTATGTTTGTTCCTTACCGAAGTAATCAGGTTTATTTTTTACAATGAGCCTATAAATGTGGGTCTTATATGTTTTTGCAAGGGTTGGTCAGTATTCTTTTGGCTCTTGCTTCACATGCCGGATGCGCAATATTCTAATCTCCTCTGCGGTATGCTTGTAGGCAACACGGTAAGCATATTTTTCGAAAGCGCGGTAGTAGCCTGGATTGTTTCTCTTAAACTTATCTGGCGGATATTTTTCAGGATGTTTAGGTAGGTCATCAATGATCTTCATAACCCCTTCTCTTACCTTCTCTGCATTGGTGTACGATTCCTCTTTGATCTGCTCGTATGCTTTCTTAAAAGAAAGAGAAACTTGTTTGCTCCAAATAATTGCAGGGCTGGTTTTTTCTACCATTCCCTCATCTGTTTTTTCAACTCTTCCTGCGTCAGGTATTCACCCTGATCTATCTCCTTCTCTGCTTCTTCTATTTCACGGTTATATTGGTCTATACTAATATGGCCATCATTCTTTAATCCATAATGAATTAGATATTTCACTGCTCTCAAAAGCGAGATATCATTAATCTGATGCAGCTCTTTAATAATCAGTGATCGTTCAGCATTAATGTCCATAATCTCCAAAAATTTGTTCCTTCAAAGATAATTATTTCACAGTTCATTTTAACTTCTCGTTTTATCTGCCCAAGACCAGCACAGGTGTTTCGTAATACCTATGTTACCTTAAATAACTAAATAATCAATTATCAAGTAAGGAAGCACATAAAACCGGAACCATTACGGGTTTGTTCACCACGATTCAGGTATTGTGATCCTTCCCGATGGTCGCCAATATGTGTTGGTAATCTTATCCAAAAAATTAGCCGATGTTGATGCCGCTACGAAAGCCATGGCTAATGTTTCTAAAATACTTTATGACTATGCGTGTTCGTTACCTCAGTAATCAATTTATTCTATCGATGAAGCAAAACTAATGAGGTGACTTTTGCATCCTACGAGTAATTTTTAAGTATTAAGCTGGATGCTACTCGAGAAATTTTTGATTGAACCTGAGAAAAATAAAAAAGGGTCAGTTAAAACTGACCCTTTAAACAGTGCACTCGCAGGGATTCAAACCCCGAACCTTCTGATCCGTAGTCAGATGCTCTATTCAATTGAGCTACGAGTGCGGTTCGTGTGTGGTAATGGTGTGAATTTTGGGAGTGCAAATGTAAAGAATAAATTCACTCAACAAAATAAATGGTTTTGCCCTGAATACAAAAAAGCTATTTTTGGGGCTTGTTTACAGACAAATTTACTCCATGATTAAAAAAATCGCTTCTATACTGGTTTTAACAACCTTATTAACCGCTGCTTTTGGCCAAGAAGCAACCACCACGAAAAAAAGAGTTGGTCAGCCTGACATTCCTGGTAATTTTATGGTTGAATTTGGTTTTAACCGAGCTCCCGGATCTCCAAGCAATTTTGATTTAGGATTTATTGGCTCGCGTACCTTCAATGTGTACTATCAATACGATATCCGCATTGCTAAGTCTAAGTTTAGTGTTGTGCCCGGTATTGGGCTAAGTTTGGAGCGCTTTAAGTTTAATAACAACAATATAGTAGGCTTAAAAAGTGGCGGCAATAATGCTGATACACTTACCATGTTACCTCCTTCCCTATCGGGCATACCCGGTATTCGTAAATCGCACTTAGTAACCAATTACCTCGAAGTTCCGCTGGAAATTCGCTTCAGCACCAAACCCGATGACCCAGCCAGAAGTATAAAAATTTCGGTGGGTGCACGTGCTGGTATCCTTTACGATAGCTTCAATAAAGTAAAGTATAAAGAAGGTGGCGAGACCAAAAAGTTTAAAGATAAACAAGGTTTCAGCTTGAACGATTTCCGCTACGGACTTACTGGTCGCTTAGGAATCGGTGGATTTAGTCTCTTTGGATACTATAACCTATCAACGCTTTTTAAAGAGGGAGAAGGATTGGTAGAAAATCGTCAACCTGTAGATTTCAACACCTTTACAGTAGGCATTTCGTTGTCTAGTTTTTAATAAGCCTCACTTACCTGTAAAATTTGCTTTGCGCTTTTCCAAAAATGCGCTTACGCCTTCTTTATAGTCAGAAGAAGTTCCGGCAATTTCTTGGCAATAGGCTTCATACTGAAGCATGTCATCTAATGTAGCTGTAGCAGATTTTTGAAGCATCTTCTTTATTAACCCAATGGATTTGGTTGGCGCATTTGCAAAATAGTGGGTGTACTGTAAAATAGCCTCATCTAGCTGCGCGGCAGGAACAGCCTTTGTAACAATGCCTAATGCAACGCCTTCGCTAGCGGTAATTTTAGAACCCATGGTACACAACTCAAAAGCTTTTGCTGTACCTACCAATCTTGGTAAAAAGTAAGAAGACCCAGAATCGGGCACCAACCCAATATTGATAAATACTTCTATTAATGTGGCCTCCTCGGCAGCTATAATCATATCGCAGGCAAGTGCCAGTGAGCAACCTGCTCCTGCGGCTACTCCATTTAACTTACAGAGTATAGGCTTCGGTAGTTCACGCATGGCGCGTATAATAGGATTGTAACGTTTATGCAATGAATCCATAAACGATCGGTTTGCTTGTTCACTGGCAGCTTTTAAATCTTGGCCGGCACAAAAAGCTTTTCCCGATCCAGTGAGCACGATCACCCGTACTTGATCATCTTTAGCTACAACCCGCAAAGCATCCTGAAGTTCAAAGGTAATCTCATCGTTCAAGGCATTATAAACTTCGGGACGGTTAAGAGTAATGGTAGCCACTCCTTCGTGAAGTTGGTACCCTAAAAAGGTATAGGCCATAAAAGGTAAATGTTTATTGCTGAAACAAGAAAATCATTGCACTAAAGCTTGCTGCAAAGCCTACTAAAGCTCCTACAAGTACTTCGCGTGGTTTATGCGCTTGCAGTTGTAGTCGGGCAGACATAACTAACCCGGCCAATGCAATAGCAATGAGTGTTGGGTAGAATAGTGAGCCATCTTCCGTTACTTTATTCAACGGTAACAATATGCCCACCAAGCCCCACATGGCTAAGCTATGCACGCTTACTTTATAGAAGTAGGTAATTAAAGTGGCTAGTACAACCAGTAAATCAATAATGATTAAAAATTTTAAGGCATTATCGTATAACGTAAGATAGGTGCGTGTATACAATAAGTAAGTAGTTAGGCAATATAAGATGGCAATGAAGGTAAACGGTACTATACGTTCACGCCTTTCTTCCATAGTAATAGTACGAATAGTACCAAATGTTTTAAAGATACCGATGTTAAGCGCAGGGAATACAAACGTGATGCAGAAAATGAGAAGTAAAAAGTTAAGGTGATCGTCACTATTTACGGCATCTAACGCAGAGGGCAATACTTGCGAGAAAAAACCAAACAAGTAAGTCGCTAGCAAAAGCGGATGAAAGAGAATCGAGATAATGCGCGCTAATACATTCACACCTACATTTCTTTTCGTAATCGGGCTACAGGTATATTTAATTGCTCTCGGTATTTGGCTACCGTTCTGCGCGCAATGTTGTAACCCTTCTCGTTTAAGATAGTCTCCAACTTATCATCTGAATAAGGCTTATCCTTATCTTCGCTTTCGATAATATCTTTTATAATCTGCTTTACTTCACGACTACTTACCTCTTCACCCGAATCGGTAGCAATACCTTCTGAGAAAAAGTATTTGAGCGGAAATATTCCAAAGTCAGTTTGAATAGCCTTGCTACTAGCCACACGCGATACGGTAGAAATATCCATATTAATCATGTTGGCAATATCTTTTAAAATCATCGGCTTCAACTTTGTCTCATCGCCTTCCAAAAAGAAATCATATTGAAAATCGATAATGGCCTTCATGGTACGCAACAAGGTTTGCTGGCGTTGCTTAATGGCATCGATAAACCACTTAGCTGCATCTAATTTCTGTTTTACAAACGAAACAGCATCCTTCAATTTTTTATCCTTCTTATTGCTTTTGTCGTAAGCCTTAAACATATCGGTATACGACCGACTAATTCGAAGCTCTGGCGCATTACGACTATTCAGTGCCAGCTCCAGTTTTCCGTTATTGTTTGTGAGAATGAAATCAGGAATGATGTATTG
>CAYNKN010000018.1:0-18474 GCA_964397805.1 uncultured Chryseolinea sp.
ATTGTGATTAACAGTAAGCGGTGTGGCGCCATTCAGAAAAGTCCAACCATCGATATCGGCATCAAAGGTGCTGGTGATTTGGGCGGAAGAGATAAAGGCAAGGACTAGGAAAGATAGTGAGATGATGGTCTTTTTCATATCCCAAATCTCAATAGATTGGAGGTAACAGAAATCACATGATGATGTGAGGGACTAGAGATTTCTGACGTTCACTTATGTAAGTATGGCAAGCGCCCATACGATATAAAGCCAGATGCATCCGATCCAGCTGATCGGATGTACTCTTCGCAGCGTTAACCAATCGTAAACAAATAAAGAAGCGAACAATAGGTTCCAAACAATGGAATTAAAAATAACTGCATCTATATCCAGCTTACCTGCCACCCGATCCAAGATCGGCCCCAGCATGTAAATGGTAGCCAGGTAAATGTATCGCTTGTGTTTTACACCATTCGCTTTATTGACAAATGCGAGTGCGATGAGTATCGCATAACTGGCCATGAAGAACCGATTGGCTTTGGCCACAAACCAGGTCTCTTCCCAGCTTTCAAAAATGACAACAAAAATATAAACTGTACTGATAAAAACTCCAGCTGCAATCCATCCGCCCACCATACCTACTCTTTTGTGTGTTGCATAATCACCTTTTCTGATATAAAATGTTTGGAATACCAGAACGGAGAACCAGGCAAAGCAAAACAGGCCATGAATGATAAACTTAGGATCAGAATTACTCTCCTGACCTACATCGGTAATAAGATTGTCTGAGAATGCAAAAAGCGACAAGGCGAGTAGAATGATGCTAACAATAAAAAAATAATTCTTCTTCATAAGCTTAATGGATATGCTACTCGACCTTATCAAACCGATGATTCATAAGCCGACCATGCCGCACATCAAAATGTATTGGCACTCTTTACCACCTACTGCTGCTGCCACCGCTGCCTGAACTGCCGCCTCCACCACCACTAAAACTACTATCAGAGCTGTCGTTGTTTGACCTCAATCTCTCCCTAAACATTCTTCTTTCGTACACATCATCAGTTTCATGGTCGTACCTGATTTCGTCTTTATCATTTATCGTTGTGCATAGAAGTATTTCCGCGATTGTTCCTGCCAGGGCCGGAAGAAGGAGGTAAAATATTTCTATTGTTTTGAAAAATGAAAGGACTATTGTTTGTACTAAAGAACACCCTAAGAATAAAATGCCAAGTAAAAAATATTTCTGTCTTCGTTTAGGTTGATTGTTCCACTTTTTTAGTGAACGCAGATTAATGATGAAGAACACCAGGCCAATCAAAAAGATAATGGCTAAAGGGATTTGCATTTGCTCAAAGGAGCTTGGGGGCACGTAGGTATGCCGGCTGTAGTAGATGAGTTGATCAACGCCTGCATCAATGCCTGCATAATAGTTTTTTCCTTTAAAATGCGGACGCATATTTTCATCCTGAATGCGCAGGGTTAAACTGGAGGGCAAGGCTGCCTCTAATCCATACCCAATCTGAATTCTGTATTGGCGGTCGTCAATAAAAATAGCAATGAGGATTCCATTGTTTTTGTCTTTTTGCCCGATGCCCCACTTGTTAAAAATTTCTCTTGAAAAATCTTCTAAGTCATTAGCACGTAAACTCTCAGCTATATAAATGAACAATTGGTTGCTGGTACTGTCTTCAAAATTTCTAAGTTTGGCATTTAACCGGTCTTCCTCGTTTTGAGATAATACTCCCGCCTGGTCGGTCACGTAATTAACAGGTTTAGTCGGGAATCTCCCGTATAAGGTGATTTGAGCCTTCACAAACAAGGGAAATAGGAGGAGTAGAAGTAGAGAGGTTTTCATTGCTTCGAGATATAATTTGGATAAAGGTCTTTGTTAATCGCTTTCAGCTAGTGATAGGGTAAACTGATTCATTTATTGATAAATAGGTTTCTAGTTCTTTATTCATAGCTGTCAGTCGTAAATTCTTTATGAACTTGTGTGTCATTGATTATGATGCTTAATGGACTTGTTGTACAATTCTGTATTGACCGTATAGCGGGCATTGTTGGGGCTGCCTCTTTCAAAAATAGTGTTATTGCCTTCTGTCATAAGAATGGGCGCTTGAGCAATCCAACCTAAAACTTCATTGTAATCCTGAGTGAGGTATCCCGCCAATTCATTCACGCGTGATTCGCGCAAGGAAGTCACGGCCGGTTGGCCTGCTGTTAAATCGAAACGAACTCCACAATCGGGGCAATTTTTAATGGCTATTCTTTCTCTGTTGCGTTGTGTGTCTTGCCCATCCATATCAACGTCACTGTATGCGGCTATTAGTTTGCCATCATCGAACAGGTAAATGGAAATTTCTTTCACGGTTTCGTTTTCCCTTTCGACAGTAATGATTCGCAGTTGCTTGTTCTCATTCAGGTGCCACGACTTTCTATCGCTGACAATGCTAAAATAGCTTTGCTTTAAATAGTGGACGAATAGAGAATCTAACGAAGTGACGATGGCGGATTCTTGCACATCATTTGTAAATACCTTTTTAGAATACGTTCTAAAAACAGGAACAGTTGCAAAAGCAGGATTGAGGTTAGCGTTACCTTCTGCCTTATCGGTGCGGTAAGCCGTAGCTGGTATATCAATTACGGTATCCGAGGTTGGAGCTGTTTCCTTTTGGTTTTTTTGCTGTGTGCAACTAAAGGTGATTCCTAGGATGAATATAACTATAGAAATTTTCATGACAGATATTCACTGTTTAGTTCTTGATTCATACTAATCTCTCATTAATCGCCTTGCTCACCGCTTCTGTTTGCGAACGCACCTGCAACTTCTCGTAAATCTTTTTGATATGGGTGCGCACTGTATCTAAACTTATTTCAGATTGGGCAGCTATAATTTTATAGCTATTGCCCTGGCTTAACAGAGTAAGAATTTCCTGCTCGCGTTGTGTGAGTTGGTACGGATTGGCTGTTGATTTATGCATAGAAGTAATAACCATGCGTGCAATACTAGGGCTCATGGGTGCGCCACCGGCAAGCACTTCATCAATGGAATCAAAAAGTTTAGTTGATAAGTATTTTTTTAATAGATAGCCCGATGCGCCCGCCCGTATCGCGTCCAATACATGAGCGTTATCGTCAAACACCGTAAGCATGATGATGGGTACATTAGGATTGAACTTACGGATTTGCTTTACTGCTTCAATACCACTCATGCCTGGCATATCAATGTCCATCAGGATCAGGTCGGGTGTAAGTTCTATCACATGTTCTTTTGCAGAAAGTACATTTTCGAATGCACCTGCCATGCGCAGGTCTTCCTTTAATGCGACCAGACTACTGATACTTTCGCGTAGTAGTGGGTTGTCTTCAAATAGTAATACAGAAAGCGCCATGTTTTATATAGAACAAATTTCTTCTAAAATTGAACGTTGGTAAATACCCCAATCATGTGAGGGGTATTTCAAGTTGAATCTCCGTACCCGTTCCGGGTTCGCTAGCTCGAATCAACTTTCCATTCATAGTAACAGCCCTATCTTCCATATTTCTTAGCCCATTACCTGTGGTGCCTAAAGCCGGATTGAATCCTTTTCCATTATCGCGGACGGTAAGATAGAGCTGATGGTTTTTAACCGATAAGGAGATTGTTACGTTATTACCTTCGCTGTATTTTGCAGCATTATTAACAGCTTCCTTAAAAATCAAGAATATATTTTTCCTTTTCTCTGCATCCAATTTTAGCGAGTATATTGAGTCTTCAATGTGAAATGAATAGTCAATATTTTTTGGCTCTAAAATTTCAGCAGAAAATTCTTTCATTTTCATCACCACCTGTTCGAGCGAATCGTTTTTTGGGTTGATCGACCAGACGATGTCACTCATTTTTTCCATCATGTTGGCGGAGTGATTGGCAATTTTTTTCAAATGATTACCGGCATTCCCATTTTCCTGAAGCGCCAACTGACTCATAATGTTGATACTTGATAATGTAGATCCGATGTCGTCATGCAGATCGCGGGCGATGTGATTACGCATCTTTTCAAGCTCAAGCATGCGCCTGGCGCGGTTCATAATACGATACCGGTTAATGAGGAGAACACCAATGATAATGACCGAGAAGAGAGCAATGGCAATTAGAATTACAGAGGTGCGCTCACGGCTAAGCGCCAGTGTTTGTAACTCCTGATCTTTTTTCAGTATGGCAATCTCTTTTTCTTTTTTTTCACTTTTATATTGCTCCTCTAGCTCTTTCAGTTGTAGAAGCACAGTGGTTCCTTCCAAACTATCTTTGAGCATTTCGTGCCGCTGAAGATATTCGAAAGCTTTATCGTATTGCTTTCTGGAGGCATAGTATTCGCTAAGTCTCGAATATTCTATAACCTCACTTCTTCTGTCTCCCGATTGCAGTAATGTAGTAAGGTTCGAGAGTAGTGTGGTCTCTACTTGTCTTTCTTTTTTTTCCTCAAAGTCGAGCCTGAAAAGTTCGGAATTTATTTTGGCGCTTAGTGTGCTGTCGCCTGCTTCTTTTGCAACACTCAACGCGAGCGAAAAGTTAGATCGCGCGCCTGGCATATCACCTATTTGTTTGTTCAATAAACCCAGCAAGTATTGGCTGCGTGCTTCGTCTGACGACAACTTCATTTCACGGGACGCCCTTAGGGCCTCCTTTAAATACTTGTCAGCAAGCTTAAATTCCTTAAGTTCTTTGTGTACTTCACCAAGTGCAATGTAGGTAGATACAGTGCCTCGTTTGTCATTTAGTTCTTTCTTCAATTTAAGCGATTGTAAATAGTATTTCTTTGCCTGCTCAAATTGTTTGAGATTAGAAAAGTCGCTGCCTAAACTTTGAAGGCAAAAAGATTGGCCACGTTTATTCTTTAGATTTTCAAATAAACGAAATGCTTGCAAGTGCGCAGTAGCAGCATTTTTAAATTCACTTAAATTAATGTACAGGTTGCCCAAATTTAATAACTGACCGGCTCTGCTTTCATCTTCCTTCTGCCATGCTTCCAGGTTAGCCAGCATGTAAGGAAGCGCTTTTTTGTATTCTCCTGTATTTTTATAGAACAAACTGACAGATTGATTATAATTAAACTTCATTTTAAAATTTTCGGGATTTTCATTAGCAAGTTTTTGCGATAGTCCTATAAAATGCCTCGCACTGTCCAAATTTCCTGTTTGCTGATAGATCGTTATTAGGTAATTGTACGCCCCGCTTAACCACCGCACTTCATGGCGTGTGTCTGCCAAAGAAATCACTTGTAGGGCTGTACGTTTAGCTTTTGGTAAGTCTCTTCGTAAGTACTCGTAAGTCAAACCAAGCATAGCATGCAGCTCTGTGGTGTCGTGTCGCTGTAAGGCAACAATGTGCTGAAGACTGTCAATAACGTTACTCTGCGCAAAAGCAGTTTTTGTGCAGCTTAATAGCAACAAAAAAAGAATGATTCTTTTCAGAAGAGAAAGTTTTCATCAATTTAATGAATAATTGATTGTTGAACAAAAGAGGTGTTTGACCCGAAGTTGATTCTACGCTCACTAGCAACAACACTATTTGAACTACACTTTACAAATAGAGAAGTTGGGATTACGTCAATCAATATAATCAATTCAGTGCTTTAGCGATAGGTAGCCAGTCTTTGCTTAGAAGCCACTATAGAAATCAATTTTAAAAAAATAGGTGCCCGAAGGCTGCTCGTTTACGTTTTTATTCAGTCCTCTCAATACACGGTCATCATAATTATAGTTTTCAATCTCAAAAACCACATCGCCTTATTGGTTATAAATAGTTACTCGGTTTTTTTGAGTCTCGGGCATGAGAGCGATGTATTGAATACACAGAAACTCGTTCAGGCCATTGCCACTAGGCGATACTGCATTGAATATTTGAATTTAATACTCACTTCAATTTGAAGTGATTGTTGTGTACATACTAGGTATAGGTCACATACAAGCAAGTCAACATAATCTGATCCGGCAAACAATACCCCGATGTGAATAAGTGCGATTGATTTTGGATAAAACAATTTCAGGTGCAAGCGAGGCTTCTGTAACTGGAACGGAAGTGTGAATATTTTTTCGAATTACTAGGTCATAGTCATTAAAGTCATTTATCCGGTAAAAAGTTAAGTCCTGTTTGCCATCGAGATCAGCAACGGTTATACCACTAACCATACTTCCAAGAAATGAAAAAGCAGGTGTGAGAACAATATTGCCCGGTGTAGATTCATTTTCCTAAACAATATTGGTATTACCTGGTCCAAAGGAAACAACTTCTGGTTTTCCATCGCTATTTAAATCGCTGACTATAACATACCCCGATGTGTCATGAATAGTACGGGCAAAAGCAAACTCAATACTGCCGGGCTTACTTGTGTTTTGAAACATACGCAGGCCAATGGAGTTGATCAAAATATCTTGTCGGCCATCTCCATCGAGGTCGGCTACAGTAAAACCGTTAAATTTCATAGGCTAAAGCTCCTAAGAAATTACTTGCGTGGAAATCACATGATGATGTGATGGGCTTTGTCTAGGGATAATGACTAGAACTGTATCTAAGCTAACTGATGTTTATAAACCTGATTTATATGCTTGAATAGCTTCGTCTAAGATTTTTTTTGCTTCTGCAGCATTGTTTGTGTCTTCGATCACAACATTAGCTGATCCCTTATAGTTTGTCAGCCAGATAGTGAGAATAGAACTAATACCCGGATACTGCTCATTAAGTTGATTGATATCGGTGAGGTGACCAAATGGTGAATTCTCTGTTACAGCAATTAGCTTGTCATCTTTTTCTTGTCTATCCAGCAATTTTATTACGCCAATTAATTTACATCGAACAATAGAACCTTGCTTAAGTGCGGCTCCCAAAACAAAAACATCTAGCGGGTCTCCATCTCCACCTAACTGCATAGGAGAAAGTGTTTGCGGAATCATTCCGTAGTTTGCAGGATACGCGAGGTAATTTACTATTCTAAGTTTTCCATTCTCACGAGACCACTGCAATTTTCCACTTTGTTTATCTACTTCCCATTTCTCAAGCGTTCCCGCTGGAATTTCAATGACTACGTTCACCAACGAATCAACTGAGTATGGTGTATACCCGTGAAGAAAATGATGAGTACCTACCAGACTTAGTGTGTCGCTGGAAATGTTTGTTTGGTTGCCTCCAGAAAAACTACAGGCTTGCAGGAGGTTAACAAAAACTGCGGCCAGTGAAAAGAGTCGGAGATTATTCATAGAAAAAAAGACGAGGACGAGTTTGTGCCAAACCCGTCCTCGTAGAAAAATAGTAAACTAATTAACCTGGATATCCTTCAATGTTTGATATCTGTTCTAAGAAGGGCTCAATTGGCGACCAGTCGTCTACTTCAAGACCACGCAAATCTAAGTCTGCTCCTCCGGCTGCCGCTGCGCCAGGGGTAGAATCAAGAAGTGCACCTTCTTCCATAAGTTCTCCTAGTACTGTAATATCAGTTACACCAGTAGATCTCATATTAATACGATAAAGCACGGTGAAATTTCTTATCGTGGCCATACCGGCATTACCAAATGGTACGTCTCTTAAAATAATTTCTTTCAACCCTGTATTACCTGCCAAGGGGCTAATATCCGTAATACCTCTTACTGTATTGGCATTAAAGTATGTTAGTGAAGTAAAACCCGCAATAGGAGAAAGATCAGTAATTGCTGTATTGTTAATACGGAGGTACGAAATTTTTTCGAGATCTTTTATAGGTGTTAAATCGGTTACACTCGTAGCACCCAAATGCAGGTAAACCAGATTCTCAGCAAATTCTAAACCTGTAAGGTCTTCGATATCACCAAACGTAGTACCTGAAATATCAGATGAAGCATCCAAATTAAGTGTATCTAAGCCAAGGATATTTTGAGTGTTCACAGTTTCGTTAACACCTAATCCTAACGCAATTTTTACTTGAGCCAATAGCAACGGGTCTGGTATGGCTACCTCTTGAATGCCTTGTGGCTCATCATCATCCGAACAACTAACTGCAAAAAACAAAGTGGAGAATAGCAAGAGTGCCATTCCGAGAATACTAAAAATATTTTTTTTCATAAATCAAAGGTTTAAAGTTTAAAAGAGTATTTATATAGAATCGGTTTTGTGTCAACATTTAATGCTTCACTTAACGTGAAGTAATTATACTCGAGATCGAAGCATATAGCTTCCCCTTGAGGCTCTCCGACATACGGTGCCGAAACAGGTGTGCGAGCTAACATCTCTACAGTAGTTTCGTTTTCATTGCGCTCCCAATAAAATATTTGCTGTCGGTTTTTAATCATTACTTTTTCACCATCTAAAGATGCTGTTGCCGCTGATGCTTCACGAAATGAAAAATAACCCGCTGTATAAAGCGTACTTATTTTATCAAGAGGTTGCGGATAAGGTGCCACATATAAAGTAGAAACAACATCTCGCTTTGTAACTAAGAAAATATCTAAAGTGATCGGATCTACAAGCAATCCTTCTGCGTCATGGCTGCCGTCTGGATAAATAAAGCGTATGCGATCTACTTCTATATTGTTTACTTGCACCATTTGTCCTTGGTGCGATTCTTCAAACGTAGGCTCAATAAATCGATAGATGCTATAGTTAGGTCGCTTCTCATCATTGTCTCCAGTATCCGCTACATAGATGTATGGTTCTCCTTCCATAGGACCATTGGAAATTTCCATGTCTTCCCAATCAAGATTAACTGTTCCAGTAACTTTATAGCGTGCTACTATTTCACCGTTTAAAGCATTAATTAAAAACAGTGTATTAGGATGCCCCGAATCATTATGTGCCCACAACATGCCCGGGTTCTTTATACTACATGCAATTCCTGAGGCTTCACTCAACGCTACTGTTCCCATTTCTTCAGGCAAGGATAAAAATTGATCAGTAATAGGCATGTTAAAAGTTTGGTAACTTGTTTCAAACGGAATGTGTTTACTCCAATCGTATTGCCCAGAGGGTACATCGTCTTTCTCGCACGCCACAATTGTGAACATGATAAGACTTATCATAAACAAACGAGTGGAAAAATACATACGCTGAAAAAAATTAGAAAGGCGGAAACTACTATCCGCCTTTCAAAGAGATCATATGCTAGTTTGTACCAAATGCACCAAAAAATTCTTGAGGAGCAGGAGGAGTGAAAGTTAGCGTTCCATTTAGTGATACATAACTGGCGTGTACAGGTCCAAAGTCTACAAAACCTCCAGTAAGCGCAGGTGAACTAGCCTGTAAACGGAAGTTAGCATTTGCAGGCATTGGCGTAACATCACGTGCAAGAGGATCTGTGCTAATTGAAGCGTTGCCACTAAACGTGAATGTAGATGGATTAAAGTTGACAAATAAAGGATCATTTTCGCCTGGACCACCAACAACATCTGTATCTGGTTTAGGTGTACGTATATCATTTCCGATTAATCCTTTCGAAGCTGTATTTTCTGACGGATAAAATTCATCAACTATAGTTTGCACCGCACCATAGTACCAGTTATATCCATAGTTCAATTTGGTTACGTCAGGCTCAGCTTCTCCTGCCACTAATCGCAAGCCAAAGCGATTGTTCACTAAAAGGTTATTATGCACTGAACCAAATGAATTTGATTCATAATTCAAACCTGCACCACGTCCTGGTTCTGCTCTTCTATAGCCAGAGTTGATAATGGTATTGTTGTAAAAGTTAGTTTCACAAATACCTCTTACCCCAGGCCCTGTATCAGCTGATTTTAATCCGTTTGTAGCCAAGTTATAAAAAAGATTAAAAGCAAAATCACCACTTGTACCTGCTTTAATATTTACTGCATCGCCACCAGTTCCCCCTGTTACTTGAAATTCGTTATAGCTGAAGAGTGTTTTTCCACCGTTAATACGGATTGCATCATCTGGCGTAAAATGAATTTTTGAATGGGTAAGTACAAAAATTCCATCTTGCCGAAAATCTTCTTCGCGTATATAGTAAATCGCATAGCTTGCATCACCAGCACTTAATTCACCACCACCACCGGTTGCAGGTAATGCCATGGCGTTGGTCTCGCGACACGCACCACCCGCATGTAGAATATCTGCATATTGGATTACCAGATCACCTGCTGTATGAGTACCAATGATACCACCCCACAACTGACCGATTCCTTGGTTTTTGCTAGAGTTTAACAAATCATCGGAGGCAGTAAATACAACTCGGTCATTTTGTGTACCTAGAACATAAAGAGAGCCGTAAACTTCAACGAACCATGCTTCACCATTACAACCTTCTTGAAATTCAAGAGTTACTCCAGCGGGTATAGTAACCGATGCTCCTGCAGGAACAATTAAATCTCCGATCACTTTGTATGTTTCACCTGCTACAAAATTTACATTTGTGAGATCACCAGAAATTCCAACCAATTGTTCACATTCATCTTCATCAAAGTCCATGTCATCGTCATCGCATGAAGTAAGTGTTGGAATAGTAAAAACCATAACACCAACCATCATGAGAAGCATTATTACTTTTCGCATCGTGGTGGGATTTTTTGAATTCATTTTTTTCATAATTAAATAGTTAGAGATTATAACGTAAGCCAATTCTGTAAGACTGCCCATATAAATCTCGTCTCACAAAACCAATGTTGTATGGATCGGTTTGATAGGGATACGGATCTTCAGGAACAGCTAAAGGTTTTTTTACATATAACTGATAAGGTGTGTTTAGCAGATTATTAGCTTTAACAAATACTACAAACTTATTTCGGAAACCTTTTTCAATAGAAAAATCCATTTGAGTCATTGGCTTCATCCAATGATCGGCTTCAAAAAATGGTGATACAAATGCAATGCGCTCGCCTGTATAATTAACCACTAGCTGCATATCTAGCATATTCTTTTGATCTTTAAACAATAAGCTCACGTTGGCAATATGATCTGATTGCCCTTGTAATGGTCTGGTTTGATTTATAACAGAGCGCGTGTTATCCTCATTCAGTATAATTTTGTTTGTTGTTATAGCAGAACTCGTAAATGTATAATTCATGCGGACACCAAACTTTTTGAAATAGCGAGTTACATCAGCCTCTAAACCAAAGTTGGTTGCATCGTTAAAGTTTTGAGGTAGAATTCTAGTCGTTGTTGGATTTTCCTGAGGATTTGTAATCTGCGGAAATCCAAACTCAATGGGATCGATAATGCGCTTATAAAAAACACCCAGTAGTAACTGATCAATGCCTGAAGGAAAAAATTCATAACGGATGTCACCGCTATGACCAATAGATGGCCGGAGATCTGGATTACCTCTTTCACTGTAAAACGAATCACCACCACCTGCACTCCGAATGGTAGGAACAATTTCATAAAAGCCTGGCCGACTAATTCCTTTAAAGTATGTAGCCTTTAAAGTAGATTTACTATTAAGTGCATGTTTAATACTAACCGAAGGAAATAAATGTAAATAGTTTTGTTCATCCGATAACTCCAAATCATTATCTGATGCGGCAGATGGATTGATTTCGTAGCTTTGAATAGTTTGCTCAGCACGAATACCAATTTGAATGTTCGTTTTTTGAATCGCTAAGCGCGTGTTGAAATAACCAGCTATAATAGTCTCAGAAGCATCGTATACTAAATTACTTCTATCGCCACTTCCACGAGGGTTTGCCATGGCCGTAAATTGCACATCGCCAAAGTCATCCCAATCTACGCCACGAAACTGACCAAAGATTTGCGCATAGTTGTAGTAGTTGAAAAAGTTATCACGCGTTTTATTTCTTGCCACTCCACCAAATTGAAAATCAGAATTCTCATTCATGAAAGAAGGCTTGTAATGAAAATTCATGTACAAGGAAATATCATTATCTTGATTTCGCTCCCATGCTCTGGAATTCCGTGTACCTTGAAAATACACGATTTCATTTGTAACAGAATTTGTTTGTGAATCGAATTGGCCAGCTCTGGAGAATACACCATCGTCAGGGCGATCGTTTTTAGCTGATGAGAAGACCGCGTGCCAATCAAGTGAAAGTGGCTTGAGTAATTCATGTTTGCCGCCTAAATCTGCTGTGGTAATCGTTTGAAAAATATTACTAAATCGTGTGATAGGATATACAGCGTAGTTGTCTGAGGTAACAAAACTCTCTCTTCTTCGCTGATCGCGAACACGAAATTCATTTAACAAATATTGTCCGGCATAAAGACTAAGACTATTTTTTTCATTGAGTGTGTAATCTAACTTACCATGAAAAGCTATTCGCTGCAGTTGAGAACTGGTTTCACGCTCAATTAGCTCACGCATAATTAACGGATTACCTTCATTCGAATTTACAGAGGGATCATAAAAATAGTTGGAGACTGGGCGGTATGAATTTTGAAAGCTAGCTCCAGCCATAACACCTAACTTCTTATTTAAAAAACGATTTCCGTAAGTAACGTTAGCAAAAATATCTGGCAACGGAGTTACCCGCTTAACCGTCATATTTTTTACAGAGAAATCATCTGGCGTTGCATTAAACGATGAGCCAAATCGTTCGCGAGGGGATTCACGTTGTAGTTCAGATCGATCGTAAGTAGCAAAATCTCTATTTAAATTAATCTGATTGTAACCCAATTGAAAATCAGCATCTAAGAAAAAATTGTTTGGTGCACTCTTCATAACCATGTTCACCGTTCCACCTATTGCATCGGCCTCCATGTTGGCAGTAAGCGATTTTGAAACTTCTAATCTTTCTAAGAATACAGCCGGAAAAATATCTAGCGGAACATATCTATTTTCATTATCCGGTGATGGAATTTTGATACCGTTTATCAACGTATTATTATACCGCTTATCCATACCTCTAACGATTGCATATTGTGGATCACCACTGGCATTTCGTTCAATCGATAAACCAGAAACACGTTGAATAACATTGGCTACAGTAATGTCTGGAGACAACTGAATTTGTTTGGCAGAAATAATATTGATTACCGATGGAGAGTTCCTTTCTAAATTTCGAGCTTGTGCATCCGTTCCTCCGGCCTCTGCTTGAATAACCACTTCTGATAGTAGTCGGCTATCTGGCTCAAGCGTATAACTGACTGACAGATTTCCATTAACAGTGATCGCTGTACTTAATGTATAATAACCTAAGTAACTGATGTTTAAATTGTAATCACCTGTTACAACATTATCTAATGAATAGCCTCCATTTAGTCCTGTAATGGCGTGATATACTTTACCAGATTGCGAATTTGTTAACTGAATGTGAGCACCAATTAATAGTTCCTGCGTAGATGCGTCAGTTACAACACCTGAAATTTTAGCGGCAAATACTTGTGTAACTGTTAATACATACAGTAGAGAAAGTAACCTTAGTATTTTCATTTCAGCGGGCTTAATTCAAGCTGCAAAAATGAATAACTAGTATTAGTTTTTGATTACCTAAACATTAAAAAAACTAAAACAATCGTTACGATTCGTAAAAGATTAATTAACATAATGATAACACATATTGCTTGATACTTTTTAGTTGCTCAACTTTTACTGAAGCGTAATCATTCACAACTTATAGGGTGTACACCAATTTCATTTTAACGCATTTAGTATTTTAGTTTAATTCATTAAGCATATTACTAATTCTCCAAACCTGATCATCGTACTTACGAGGAAAAGGAATCAATTTCGATTTTTCTAAAAATGGTTTTATTTGTTGAACGATGTTAAATCCACCACCCACAAAAATTCGATCTGCATATGGAAACCAATCAACCGCAGGAAAATAAGTCATGCACATGCCATGCTCTACAGGAATAGTTTGGTCGCTCAATACCAAAAAAAAGGGATTTTGATTTTGTTGCATAGCTACATCTTGTGCATAGTGCAATAAGTACTCAACCTCTTCCCTACTATGCATATGAACAACTAACCATAATGGTTTCTCGCTTGGAATTATTTTATCCAAATTTTCTGAGTTAGAAGGAGCTGGGTAGTTTAATGTAAATGGCTTAATTACACGTGCATGCTGTTCGATAAATTGAAGGTGCATTTCTTCCAATTCTTCTATACAATAAATTGTATCAAATTGCAACGTAAAATTGGTGAGCTCCTCTTTGTATACATCCCATTTTAATCTTCTAGCTAAATAGTGAACTTGAAAATTCATTGGCCTCCATTCAACAAACTCTTGTTGTAAGCCAGCCGGAAATGTATCGATGAATAAATCGGTTATGGCTAATGTGGGGGCTGTCTTATCTACAAACTTCTTCCATGCCAATGCATAATTATCGGGGTTGATAAAAATAATATGGAGCGTATCAAATAGTGTAAATGCTAGTTCATTCGCTGTTAGTATGCGGAAATTAGTAAGTTGAAGTTGCCGGATAAACGTATGCACTCTATATAAATGCCCCATACCTCCACCCATTACATAAAACACCTTCATCTGCCTTTTGCCCTGATCTCAGCCATTAAAATAAATTTTTCATAATCCTTTAATTCATTAATCAACAGTATAGCAGGTGCTAATGAAACTCCACAACCTTGTACTTCATACTTGTTGCCAATAGTAGTCGAATTTTCTACTGCTGATAAGCGTATCTCTGTTACCAAAGCATCGTATCGCTCTAACTTCACTTTACCCTCTTCCCGAAGTTTAATTTCGTAGGCACCTATCATTTCCTCGTTGTTAGCAATCTTCACTTTATCATCATACCACTTTACTTTCCATAAAAGCTGCTCATTGCTATTACGAAGTTTAAAACCATCATCCGAAAATTTAACGGCATACTTCATTTGGTTGTCGGATGTATAGTATTTGCGTTTATCTTTTTTAATTATTCCTTTAAGATTACCTTCTTGACCAGTTACTGAAATTGAACTTTCCCCGAGGCCTACTTCGGTGAGCACAGTACCACCTGAATCTTTAACCACAAAGGAACTTGCTCCGCCTTTAGCTGAATCACCTGGACTGCACGCGGAGGATACTATCATCAGCAGCATCCAACAAACTGTTAATTGCTTTTTCATAATTTTTAATTTCATGGTTATCGGTAAATTTTTCTATGATTGATTTTTGTAGTGCATTTCCCCACGCCTTACGTTGTACTGAAGTACTATCAGCAAATAACTGCAATGTTTTTCTGCAAGTCGATCGATCGCCAGGACTAAACAACAATCCGTCTATTTTATCCGCTATCAAATCGCGCATACCCCCTACGTTAGAAGCCAATACTGGAATGGCTAAAGCACCTGCCTCTAACAATACATTCGGCATACCATCGTAATACGAAGGAATGGCAATACCATCGCAGCACAAGTAATACCGCATTAACTCGTATCGATCCATGAAGGAAAAATGCGTATAAGCAACTGCTGAGGTTTTTATTAAGTCAACCAACTCATCAGACAATTCACCAATTAACAATACATAAAAGTTATTCTTTTCTTCCATGTCTGCCAAAACACGAATAAAAAAATCAACGCCCTTCTTTGCTTTGAGCTGTCCAAAAATACCTACCACCAATTTATTACCTGCTATATCACGCCTCCAGTGTGTTGCAAACAGTATTTCACTATCACTGGGTTTCCACGCTTCGGTATTAATTCCGTTAGCAATGTGTATCACATCAACCTCTGGAAAAAACCTTTCAATTTTTTCTTTTTTCTCTTGTGTTACTACACAAACCTTCTTGGAAGCTTCAAAAACATCGCGCAACAAATCGCGCTTACGCGGAGTAAAAATTGCGGTATCAAAATCATTACCGCGTATCATGGTTAATAAAGGAATTCCTAACCATTTTGCATAAACAGGCGCTGCCAAAACAGGAAGATATCCGCCAAAGCAAACAAGCAAATTATACTGATTGTGTTGTAAATAATTCCACGTTACATTTAATGTATGCGATTCACTTTCTTCAAACGGAACAGCAGTATACGTACCACTAAGTTGTTGAACACGTTGATACCCAACACCCCGATTACTAAAATGTAGTACGTCAATAACAAATCCATTTTTACGCAAGCCATCGACAATACGATCGCACGAATGTGCCATGCCGCCACGTTGTGGTGGATAATTTTCTGTAAGCCACAGTATGGTTGTTATGTGCATCAACTTTCGAAAATATTTAATTTACCATCCTCATCCATAATCAACGGTACATCGTCTGTATCTCGCAGGGAATCAAAATCCGTTCTATCAAAATACGTATCAGACCATATTAAAAATGGAATAGCACTTGTTAACCCCGTATCCGAAGTTGTAACCCTGCTTGATGTGCCCGAAGGTGGTAAATTCACATCTGCACCACTGGCCAATGGCGGCACCGTTGGATTTAACTCTTCTAGCTGATCATACAAAGACTGTAAGCCCGACAGAAAAATTTTTGGCGTTAAAATCAAATAACCTAAAGCTTTGTGTTTACCCTTGAGTTTAAAAATAATTTCATCACCCGTTTCTTCCATAGTTACTTCTGGTGGTAGTCGTTGATTTTTTAGTTTGTACACTGCCTTTGGTGCGGTTAAGCGAATAAAGAAATGATGCGTTGTCTTAATTTTTGATTTCGATTTTCCGCTCGCGCTGGTGTAACTAAATTTTCGAATATCATCGGCAATTACAATCTCTAAGTAGGCACCATCTAGTAAGGTAACTTTAGCAATAATGTACTTAGGCTGAAACGTTTCCAGTTTCCTACCACGCACAGTAGAAAGAACAGGCTTAAGTACTTTCATCGGATTACGAAAATCTAATGATGCCGACAGTTTCGTTTCTTCTCCTGCCTTTATGCGCATTACTTCTAAAAATGGCATGAAGAAAGAGCGTAGGTAATTATTAATGTCACGTTTAACCAGCGTTATCCGTCTTAGTATTAATCCATAACTAATCAATGCAAACACAAGTGGCAATGCGATGAGCCATGGTGAATCGAATTCGAAATAAGCGATAAAAGAAACAATACAGGCCACTATCGCTAAGGCTATGAAACAACCACTTCTCGTTCTTGCTTTATCTGCATACTGATCGTATAAACTGGCTTTCGTTAAAAAAGCAATCCAATGCTTTACCGATAAAGAAGTACTAATAGTTTTATCGTCAACAAATCTTTTTTGCTGTTGATCGAGTGCGTTATAAAATTTTCTGGCTTTGCTTGCGCTCATAATGAATATACTTTAGCTTAAAAGGAGTAACTAAAAATATGGGTATAAATAGTTTGAAGTTCATTTTCAATACGCGACCAGGTAAATTTCTCTTCAATAGTCTGCTTGGCATTTTCACCCAATCGCTTTCTAAAATCTGGATACTCTAAAAGAATTCGAATCGCGCGTGCTAACTCTGCCGGACGATCGGCTCGCACTAAAACGCCATTCTCATTGTGCGAAATAATCTCTCGTACCACGGGGAGATCGGAGGCAACCACCGGAACGCCACAAGCCATACTTTCAAAAATTTTTAGCGGAGAACATCCTTGATTTATATTTCGACTGCATTCGCGTAACGGTGCAACCGAAAGTAAGGCATGTTGAATAACACCCTGTAGTTCTTCCTTTTCTAGTTGATATCTCCAAATTACTTGATCTTGAATCCCCAACTTCTCGGCAAACTTTCGAAATGGTTTCGCGCGATTTTCTGGATGCGATGAACAGACTACTAGCTTTAGTTCAGGTATATCTGGCAAGTAACGCATAGCCCGAAAAAGTGTATCAACACCTTGCCAAGGTTGTAAGGCACCAACATAGACTAAATAGTTCGTTGGTAACTTTGGATTTTTAACAACGTTCGCTGGTACATTCGCGCCATTGGGTAACACTACAATTTTCTGCTCAGCTACTCCTCGCTTACTAATGTTCTCACATATAGTGTATGAAGGCGTAATAATTTTTTCAGCTTTTTGTAGGCAATAGACTTCCAAGGTTTTTAATTTTTCGATTGTATCTATTCCAAGATCCGGAAAGCGCACTGGTAACTCAATTGAGGGGAAGCTATTTACTTCGAACACAGGTGTAATATGGGCATGTTGTAAAACAGCCATGCCACCCCAAACATCACGAAAATGCCCGATCTGTAAATGGTATTGATTAACGAGTATCTGATTAACCCAGTGCGAAAACGCATACGCTCGCTTAAGTAAGTTTACTTCGTCTGATTCAAAAGTTTCTTGATGGATAGCCTCTGTTCGAATTTCATCCTGCGCACCTTTTACAGTTAGTAGAAGTGTGGGGCCATGGCACTCACTTAATACGCGGCACATGTGGTCAATGTGTGTAGAGGCACCTTTGTAAGAAGGATGTTGATCGAAAGCAACATAAACAGATCGAAAAAGAGGGGATGCTTCCACTACAGTTTGGTTTAGGTAATAGCCTCAGCGCTACCTTTCCTTCCTCCTCTTCTGCTTAGCTATAACTACTACTGCTTGAAAGTAGTGAATATTATACATTTATTCAGATTTGATTTTGATGTTTTTTATAGGTAAGAAAAGTAGACTAGAATTATTTGCCAACTTCTTGGTTGTGGAGATTAATGCCCGATTCGCACGCT